>DRJN01000025.1 GCA_011052165.1 Gammaproteobacteria bacterium | reverse complement strand
ACCTGTTTCAGATTTTCGACCGGGTTGATCGAGGCTCTGGCTTTGAGTGGTGGCGCGGCGGAGGTTTTGCTGAGTTGTAACTCCTGCTGCATGCCGGGTTTATAGAATAGAAATGCGCCAGCGGCGGCAATCGTCAGAATAAGACTGGCGGCCACGGTAAACAGCCCCTTGCGTTTGTTTCTGTTCGCCTGATTGAGCATTTCATCACGCTCGCGCACCGCCTTTTCAAATTCCTGATTGTTAAAGGGTGCCGCGACCGGATCGTTCTGGCTATCGACCGTAAAAGAGGGGAGTTCGTTATCGTCACGATCTACGGCTGAGTGTAGCTCGGGGATCTGATCTTCCTCGAGTGTGGGGATCGGTTCCTTAAAGATGAAAATATCATGCGCACCCTCAAGAATGATTCTGTCATTGATGCGCTTGACCGTGACTTCAGCCAGCGATATTCCCTCAATATTGGTTTGTGCTTCATCGTTCTGACGTTGCTGTTCGGCTTTCTCCAGGCGCGCCTTAATCTGTTCGGCCATTCGGCGGGCCTGCATTTCTTTCTGCCGGCTAAGGCTCGTACTTTGCTGTTTTTTGATATGCAGCTCTTTCTGGCGCTTTTCTTTCTCGATACGGGCATTGATGGCCTGCACCTTTTTGATGTTACTGGCCTGTTGGGCGAGTTGCAGACGTGACTGCTCCAGCTCGGCACGTATGCGTTGTGCTTCCAGCTCGGCGGTAATCCGGATGCGTCTGGCGTCTTCTTCTGCCTGGCGGCCGGCTTCGAGGATGACCTGCTGGGCATGTTGCTGGGCATCATTAATGATCGTTTCGCGCTGTTGGCTGCCGGCGTTTCTGGCCTGGGACACGGTTTCTTCAATTTGCGCCCGGGCGCGGGCAAGCTCGGCGCGCAGTTGCTCGGCTTCCTGGCGGGCCTGCTGACGTATGGCATCGGCCTCAACTTCAGCATTAAGGGCGCCCTGCTTGATAATATCTTCAGATTGCTTGCGTGACTCATCCAGCAGTGTTTCACGTTGCAGGCGTTCTGTTTCCGCAATGCTGTGTCGGGAGGCCTCCAGTTGCTGGCGCGCTTCTTCCAGGTCGCGCTGTAGCCGTGCGGCTTCTTCCTCGGCACGGCGGCGGATGACCTCGGCTTCAGTATCCGCTTTGTGGCTGGTTTCTTCGATAACTTTCTGTGCCTGCTGCTGGGCATCGTCCAGCATGCGCTGACGCTCGCGGGCGCTGCTTTCTCTGGCAGCATTCAGTGTGGTTTTCAGTTCTTCCTGCTGTTCACTGAGCTGCTCGCGTATTCTCTGTGCATCAAGCTCAGCCTGGCGGCGAATTTCCTCGGCTTCGCGGGCTCTCCTATGCGCCAGTTCCATGGCTGCCTGGCGCTCCGATTCTTTTTCCCGGCGTTCTTTTTCGGCCTGCTCCAGCAGTTTCGAGTGTTCGGATTGCATTTGTTCACGCATTTTCTGCGCTTCGAGTTCGGCCTGGCGGCGGATCTCTTCAGCTTCCTTTTCTTTCAGGCGTACGGTGGCCATGGCGGCCTGGCGTTGAGCCTCTTCTTTTTTGCGTGCCGCTTCGGTTTCCGCCAGAATTTTTTTCGTAGTGGCTTCCATTTCCTCGCGCAGTTGCCGGGCTTCTTCCTCGGCTTCACGACGAATTTCGGCCGCTTCTTTTTCGGCCTGCTGGCGCGCTTCGTGTGCCGCCCGGTCCGCTTCAGCGGTGATTCGTTCGGCCCGTTTCATGGCGTCATCCAGCGCCTGCTGGCGTTTTTTGACGGTTTCGGCCTCTCTCTGAATACGTTGTAGTTCTTCTTCAGCCTTCTGACTGACGGCCCGGGCTTCGAGCTTGAGTTTGGCGGCTTTTTCCTCGGCTTTGCGCGCACGTTCGGCCTCTTTCTCGATACGCATTTTGGCCGAGCGTATGGCGGCATCACGCTGGCTGAGTTCCTCTTTCTGTTGGCGTTCCGCCTCTTCTGCGGCCGTGCGCCGGGCGGCTTCGGCCTGTTCCATACGCTGGGCGATGTCTCGAGCCTCAGTGCGGGCTTTTTCCGCCTGTTGTTTGAGCTCTTCCGCTTTTTCTTCCGCCGCTTTAAAGTTGCGATCCGCCGCCTGGGTCCGGCGGGTTTCGACCCTGGGGGCAACAGAGACAGAGAGATTGGCTTCAGGAAGTTTAATATTGGCCCCGTCAAGACCCCCGCGTAGTACATGACAGGTCAGACCATGCTGGGTCAGGAGGAAAGCTGCGGCCGCGCTGTGTGTGCCATCCGAACAGCAGAGAATATAGTTACGGGTATTGTTCATGCCTTCCAGCTTCAGACGCAGCATGGACAGCGGGATATTGACGGAACCCTCGACACGGGCTGCCTGGTATTCCTCATGGTTACGCACGTCGATGAGCAGACTGCCTTTGCTGATTTCGACCAGCACATCCTTTTCATCCGTATACTGGATGAGCGGTTCGGCCAGGTACTTCAGAAAGTCAAGTTTTTTCAGCCGCATGAGTATGCCGTCTTCAAGCATGGTGACGGTGGCGTTGCGTTGGCCGTTGGTAATCAGGGCTTCTTCACCAAAACCATCGCCTTCGGAGAGTATCGCCAGCTGCATTTCGTTGGCTCTGGGCGCCGGGCGGCGGCTGACGGCGCATTTGCCTTTTTGGACGATGTAATAGTAGTCATCACTCTCGCCCTGATGAAGGATGATCTGGCCTTTTTCCGCAGGCATTTCTTCCAGCGCCATGAGCAGCGCCTGGATATTTTCCGTGGGCAGATTGAGAAAGGCGCGGGATTGTAGAAAACGCATCATCCAGTAGCTGTTGTCATCACTTCCCAGTTCATCGACTTCATAGGTGCCGGAGGGGTTGTCGTTCAGTAGAATCTCGAGAAGATCCGAGTCAATGATGAGGAGGGTGGTATCCGTTCTGGTGCGGCAGGTGCAGCAGCGGGGTAATTCCTGCGCCAGTGGATTCATCGCTTCGCGGGATTTGGCGCGGATAATGGTCCCCTGAGAATGGCTGGTACTGGTCAGTTCAACCTGACCGGCGAGCAGGAACAGGGTGCGTTTGTCCCGTTCTCCCTGTTTGAACAGCATTCGACCGGCCGACACATCCTCAATGCTGGACTTGTTGACCAGCTCGTCGAGTTTGTCGAAACTCAGGTCACGCAGGGGTTCCAGCGTTTTCAGCAATTTTTTATCAAGAATGATTTTGCTTGCAGCCATAATGGGGGTAGGTTTTGCTCTCATGTTGGTGGTTCAATTGTCAAATCGGAGTCTGACACTCTTTAAACGGATATTGGCGCCAGAACTTTAAATCTGCAAGGCGCGCTCCGCGCGGTACGAGTATATTAATACTAGCTGAGGCGGTATGCACGGGTTGTGAATTGACTCACATCGCAGGGATCTGCGGGTGGCTATATGTCTGAAAACACTTGGATTTGTGACGAATTACAAAGAATTGCAATAGAAAAACATTATATTTTAATAGGCCTCTGGTCCTGCCCTGGCCTGATGATCAGGAAGGCAGGAAATCAATCGGGTAGGTAACCGTCACCGTATCGACATCGCGGGCGCTGAAACGAAACAGTTTGATTCGGCTGAGCAGGCGTTTTTCCAGTTTCGGCGCGCCCAGTTCACTGCTGAGAATACGTATGCGGGTAATCCGGCCATTGGGGGCGATGGTCAGCTCCAGTAACACCCTGCCTTGCAGAGTGGGATCCCGGCGCAGAGCGCGGTTATAGAGGCGGTAGATGGCGCCCTTGTTTTTTTGAAATACCAGTTCGATTTCTTCCTGACTGCGGGCAGCCTTGTGTCCGCCCCGCAGTTTCGGAACATTGTCACTATTTTCCAGCGCGCGCTCCACCTTGCGGCTGCGTCGTGCGGCCAGTGCCTGGCCCTCGATGCGGTGGTTAAGGTTGCGGGTATTGATGCCGCGGCTGCCCTTACCGGCCGCGGCCGAGAGGATGGCGGCGGGTGTGGTCTGCTGGCGGATCTTGCCCTTGTTTTGCTGAGGTTTGTAATGTTGCAGGGCGGCGACATTGAAACTGTCGCGCAAATCGGCCAGTTCATCCTGCATCGCCAGCAGGCCGCTGCTCTGCGCCTGCTGGCGGGCCTGGTTTGTTTTATCGGCGATTTTTTCCTTTTTCGATTTCTTTTTTTGCGCCATTTTCTTTTTGGCCGGTTTTCCCTGAGCCACAATTTCCGGATTTGTTTTCTTGGGCATGATGGGCGGGGGTTTGGAGGCCTGTTTTTTTTGCAGAATCAGTTTAGCCAGCCGTGGTGAGACCTGTTGCAGTTCCTGTTGCTTGACTTGTGGGCGCGGCAGATAGGGAATGATGGCGCCAATAATGGCGGATATCAGCAGGCAGAGTAGCAGGATAATGTGGAAGCGCCGATCACATTCCGTCTCAGTCCAGGGCCACGGTGGCGTGTGAGAGGAGACGCCCATCAGCATGCTCAAATGCCCTCAGCGGATTTCTTTAGTACCGCCAGTGAAATATGGGTGAACTTGCTGGCGGCGCAGGTGAGCATGATTTTTTTCAGGAGTTTGTAGGGGATATGCCGGTCACCCATGATAGTGACGGCGGCGCGATTAATTTTTACATTGCGGGAACGGATGCCCTTGCGGTAGTCATTGAGCGCCTGGCGCAGGGCGGGGATGGTGGGCTTTGGGTTCGTCATTACCCGATTGACCGGGGCGATGATGTTATCGTTGATACGGATGT
>DRJN01000024.1 GCA_011052165.1 Gammaproteobacteria bacterium | reverse complement strand
CTCGACGGATGTGGGTGGTGGCGTGGTAGCCGGTTACAAGGTTTACCGGGCCGATGTGGGGCTGTTAGCGACGGTTACTGGAACTACATACAGCGACACCAGTGTGGCACCCAACACGCTTTATGATTACACCGTCTCGGCATTCGACAATGCTGTACCGGCAAATGAGTCGCTACAGTCGAGTCCGTCGGCAAATGTGACGACACCCCCGGCGCCGGTGGTTGCCATTCGGGTCAATGTAGGTGGGAATGCCTACACTGATGGTGCGAGCAACGTGTGGTCGGCGGACACAGGTTTTAATACTGGCCGCATTTCCACGGCGGGTCTCGGCGCAGCTATTGCCGGGACCACGGACGATCCGTTGTACCAGGTGCAGCGATTCGACGTTTCAGCAGCACCGGAACTGAGCTATAGCTTTGCAGTACCCAATGGGGACTACACGGTCAACCTGCATTTTGCCGAGAACTACAGCGGTGCCTTCAGCGTGGGCGCACGGGTATTCAGTGTGCAGATGGAAGGTGCCACGGTCATCAGCAACCTGGATATCTATGGCACGGTGGGGGCGAATGTAGCGTTGGTGCGTAGCGTGCCGGTAACGGTGGCTGATGGACAGATTGATATACAGTTTATTCATGGAGTGGAAGACCCCATCGTCGCAGCGATTGAAATCGTTTCGGCAAGTCCAGTTTTGCCACTTTCCTATGACTTTACCAACCCCAATGTCAATGCCTGGGTGACGCTCAGCGATACCGGTATATCGCCCAGCTGGTTGGTGAATGGGGGGGCTTATCAGCAGAGTACCGACGTGGCAGACCAATCATTCGGCATGCCGTTCGACCAGTCGTATAAGCTGGGGACTTATTCCTATCTGCCGGGGCTGGTTGGCCTGTCCGACTACAGAGTCAGCGTCGACATCACGCCACTGAAAGACATACCGTCACGCGCTGCCTTCGACGGCCAGGACGTCGGCGTCATGTTCCGTTACCAGGATATCAATAACTACTACCGCGTTTCGTTCAGTTCCCGCGAGTCGTTTGCACGCCTGGAGAAGAAGGTCGGCGGTGTATTCACGACACTGGCGACCAACGCGCGTGGCTATATCGAGGAACAGATGTTCAATGTGACGGTAAACCTGAGCGGTGACCTGATTCAGGTGACAGTGGCTGGTGACCCGGTGTTTGCCGTGTCCGATCCGGACCTGTCGAGCGGCACGATCGCCCTGTATTCTCAGGATGCCGTGAAATTTGACAACGTGTTGGTGGATGTCAGCGATCCCAACCCGACACTGGTGGTATCAACACCACTGGCGTACTCGGTACAGACCGGTAATGCGGTGACGGGGTCGGCGGCGGTAACCAACCGCCCGGTCGGCGGTAGTGTGGACTTTGAATTTGCCGGCACGCCCTGTGCAGTGGCAACTGAGACGCCTCCCGGGTCAGGGTTCTACACGGCTGACTGCGGTGCGCCAGTGCAGGGAGATTACTTCCTGGCCGGGCAAGGGCTGCGTGGCTTCCTGCGCAACAGTTCCAGCGGTGTGGTGGCCAGTGATGAAAACCTTCGGGTGGGGATACAGGGTAATAACTACATCACGGTGGGTGACAGTATCACGCTGGGCACCTTTGATTTCTACACCGGTGACAACCTGTCCCTGGATGGCCGGATTATCGGTCAGCAGGGTTTTCAGGCACGGCTCGACGATTTGCTGACGGCAGCCACGGCCCTACCGATCCAGGTCTTCAATGAAGGTGTGGGCGGTGATAAAACGACGGATACACTGACCCGCATCAATTCGATCCTGGAACGCCACCCGGGCTCCAACAACGTATTGATGATGTTGGGCACCAATGATTCTTCAGGGGCGACACCGTTGACGCAAACGGTCTTCCAGACCAACATGCAATCGCTCGTCAATACGATGACAGGGCAGGGCAAAACGGTGTGGGTGGCCAAGGTGCCACCGGTGTTGCCATTTGCGACCAACGCCACCCGTAATGCCGATATTCAGGGTTACAACACGGCTATCGGTGGATTGACCGGTATTCAGGCGGGACCGAATTTCTTTGCCTTCTTCTACGATGACAATGGCACTCCAGGTATCACCACGGATGATTATGAACGCCTGAGTCTGTTTCACGACAAGTTGCACCCGAATGCCCTGGGTCAGCGTATTTTGAGTGATCAGTGGGATAATGCGCTGACGGGTGGAGTGACGGTATCGTTCTATCTGGACAGATTGTGTAACCGGCTGGTGTCGGCCGACTGCAGTGCGGTGTCGCCAACCAATCACAAGCAGAATCTGCTGGAAGTCGGCAGTCCCTATTATGTCGACCAGGTTTATACCTTGACGTCGATCCCGGCTGTGCTGGCGGGGGGTATCTGGATACAGACAGCGGATGCAGAGAGCACCGATACTAACGCGAGCTATATCGATTTTTCCGTGGACCGGCCGATTACAGTCTACGTGGCCTATGATGCCGGGGCGATTGCGCTGCCTGACTGGCTGAATCCAGCGACCAGTGGTTTTGTCGATGCCGGTGTCAATGTGCTGACCAATGACCCGTTAACACCGGCCCTGCACGTTTATTCACAGGTATTTACAGCCGGTGCTGTCAGTCTGGGTGGGAATCTCGCGACTGGTGGCAGTGGGGCAGATTCCAACTATCTGGTTGTGGTGCAACAATAATGAATATTGTGAGAGGTAGTCAGAAAATGGTTGTTAACGGCATAAAAGCATTGATAGCCACTGTGCTGATGATCATCGGGATAAGCGGCCCGGTGAGTGCTGCAGGCCAGGCATCAATCGACCCGGCAGCACTTGCGGTCGCGCAAACCTACTTCAATGCACTGAAGTCAGGTGACCGACAGACACTATTGACCCTGCTGGTCGGCCATGAGCGTACACGCAGCGCCGCACAACTTGATGACCCGGCGTATTCCCGGTTCCTGATGGATCGCTATAACAATGCCAGACTAGAGGTCGTGGATGGTGGTGTGAGCAGTGGTATATCGTATGTTGATATCACCATATGGCTGAATGCCACAGAGTCGGTTAAGGAAAGACTGATTCTTAAACCGACAAGCGCAGGAAGTTCTTCATTGTCGATCACTGCGCGGAAAGAACTGGATTAAAACTGGCCCGGTGAGGATACTGCTTGTTTGAAGGAGTATTCATATAACTTTCAGGTAGAGTACTTGAGAGTGCCGAGTTCTCCGCTATTTTAACGCTGCCTGACGTTGGTCATAATGGTCATTGACCCACTTCTCTGTCAGTCGATCCAGCTCGTCTATTTGTTCTT
>DRJN01000023.1 GCA_011052165.1 Gammaproteobacteria bacterium | reverse complement strand
CTGTCCGGATCGGCATTTTCCTTGTCTATTTTATTAACCGCAATGATCAACGGAACTTCTGCTGATTTGGCGTGCTGAATTGCTTCACGCGTCTGCGGCATCACGCCATCGTCTGCCGCCACCACCAGAATCACAATATCAGTGACTTTGGCGCCACGGGCACGCATAGCGGTAAACGCAGCATGGCCGGGCGTATCAAGGAAAGTAATATCGCCAGAATCCGTATGCACATGATAGGCGCCGATATGCTGGGTAATGCCGCCGGACTCCCCTGCGGCAACTCGGGATTTCCGAATATAGTCCAGCAACGAGGTCTTGCCATGATCGACATGGCCCATGATGGTGACCACAGGCGCACGGGCAACCCTGTCACCTTCCTGACTATCATCAATCAGGGATGACTCCAGTTCATCCTCTACCAGCAACTTGACCTTGTGACCCATATCCTCGACTACCAGAATCGCGGTGTCCTGATCCAACACCTGGTTGATCGTCACCATCGAACCCATATTCATGAGTACCTTGATGACCTCGGCGGCCTTTACCGACATTTTTTGTGCAAGATCGCCCACGCTGATGGTTTCAGGTATCGAAACTTCATGCACGATGGGCGCAGTCGGCCGGGTAAAGCCATGTTCGCCCGCTGCGGAAACCGCCGATCTTGCTATACGTTTTGGCTTTTTCCTGCGACGGCCCGACTTGTCAGCCGTAACGTGCAGTTCCTTGCGCCCGTAGCGGGTATCCCGATCAGACTGTTCATGCTTGGCCGACGATTTTTTATGCTTATTGCGGGTATCGGCTGCCGGCGCTGAGGCAGGCTCAGGCCTGCCGGCTGCCGGTTTCGCCTTCTTATCCTCTTCTGTTTTCTTGTCTTCTTCCGCCTTACGTTTTTCTTCTTCGAGCCGACGTACTTTTTCACGCTCGGCATCTTCTTCAATCAAACGTTTTGCTTCAATTTCCTGTTGCCGGCGTTTTTCATCATCCTCACGCTGACGCTGCTCAGCCAGCAGCTTCTCCTTTTCGAGCTTTGCTCTTTCCGCCGCAACCGTGTCTTCTTCCTGTACATCTTCACGTTTGACGTAGGTGCGTTTCTTACGTACTTCCACCACTACCGACTTGGGCTTGCCATGCCCTGCAGACTGTTTCAGTTCACTGGTCGACTTGCGGTTTAAGGTCACCTTGCGCGGCGAAGCGGCCTTTGATTCATTGGCAGAGTTTGACGCATGTTTATTGCGCAAGAAGCCCAGCAATTTCATTTTTTCAGCATCGTTAATATTTGCCTTCGCATCGGTAATGCTGACACCGGCTTCTTTTAACTGGATCAGCAATCGGTCTACCGAAATACCCACCACTTCTGCAAATTGTGTGACTGTTACATCAGCCATAAAGTTATTCTCCTGCCCTGGGCCAGCATTATTTACTCTGCTCTTCCGCAAACCATGGTTCACGTGCGGTCATGATCAATTTCGCCGCCAGATCTTCATCAAGCCCCTCGATTTCCAGTAGTTCATCCACTGACTGTTCAGCCAGATCTTCCATGGTGATGATACCGTTGTGCGCCATCTGATAGGCCAGTTCTTTAGTCATCCCCTGCATTTCAAGCAGATCGTCAGCCGGTTCCACACGGGTCAAATCTTCTTCACTACTGATGGCGCGAGTCAACAGGATATCCTTGGCCCGTCCGCGCAGTTCCTCGACGATGTCCTCGTCAAATTCCTCGATCTCCAGCATTTCACTGACGGGCACATAGGCGATTTCGTCGATACTGGTAAACCCCTCCTGCACCAGAATCACCGCCACTTCTTCATCCACATCCAGCATGTCCATAAACATTTGCTGAGATTTCTGGGTTTCCACCTCGGATTTTTCCGCCGCTTCTGTTTCTGACATCACATTCAGGGTCCAGCCGGTCAGTTCACTGGCCAGCTTCACGTTTTGACCACCGCGGCCAATGGCCAGCGACAGTTGATCTTCTTCCACGGCGATATCCATACTCTTGTTATCTTCATTCACAATAATGGAGGAGACCACGGCCGGCGACATGGCGTTGATAACAAACTGGGCATCATTTTCATCCCACAGCACAATATCGATGCGCTCGCCCGCCAGTTCATTGGAAACGGCCTGCACCCGCGAACCGCGCATACCGACGCAGGCGCCGACGGGATCAATCCGGGCTTCGTTACTACGCACCGCAATCTTGGCGCGGGAACCCTGATCGCGGGCGGCGCCCAGAATATCAATCAGGTTCTCACCCACTTCGGGGACTTCGATTTTAAACAACTCAATCAAAAACTCCGGCGCAGTACGACTGACAAACAACTGCGGACCGCGAACTTCTTCATTGATTTCCTTCATGTAACCGCGCACCCGGTCACCGGTGCGAATAGCTTCGCGCGGAATCATCTCCTCACGAGGAATAATCGCATCCGCATTGCCACCCAAATCCAGATAGACATTGCCACGTTCCACTCGCTTGACCACGCCCATGACCAGTTCACCGATACGTTCGCGGTACGCTTCCACCACCTGCTTGCGCTCGGCTTCGCGCACTTTCTGCACAATTACCTGTTTTGCCGTCTGCGCGGCAATGCGGCCAAATTTCACCGATTCGATCTCTTCCTCGACGAAATCACCGGTCTGAAGATCCGGATTTTCATACTGGGCCGCACTCAGCGTGGTCTGATGATCAGGCTGATCCATGGCATCGTCCTCCACCACTTCCCAGCGGCGGAAGGTCTTGTAATGACCGGTTTCCTGATCGATATCCACGCGCACATCCACATCATTGGTATAACGCTTTTTGGTTGCCGTCGCCAAAGCAACCTCGATTGCTTCGAAGATTATGCTTTTGTCAACACCCTTTTCGTTGGAAACCGCATCAACAACCAGCAAAATCTCTTTATTCATGATCCAGCCCCTGTTTCAATTCACTCATCTCCGTCGCACCATTTTGTCTGCCACCGTGGTTAATCTACCTATGATGATCAATATTGATGCCTGCTCTACGAATCCGTTTTCTGCTGTCCGACATGCCGTTTGGCTCACCGCTCGGAAATCAAATTCGCCTTTTCAACTTCATCTATCTCCAGTTCCAACGCCTGACTATCATCCAGCGCTATCCGAATATGCCCGTCTTCAACCGCCGCAATCACACCCTTGAACTTGCGCTGGCCATTGACTGGCCGGCGCAGACGCAATGTTACACCCTGACCGGTAAACCGTTCAAAGTGCGCCAGTGTAAACAGCGGCCGATCCAGGCCTGGTGATGACACCTCCAGGTTGTACTTGCCGCGAATAGGATCCTCGACTTCCAGCACCCCGCTAACCTGGTGACTGACTCGGCTACAGTCATCCAGCGTAATACCCTGTTCTGAATCAATATAGACTCGCAACATGGAGTGCGCACCCTGAGCAAAATATTCGATCCCGACCAGCTCGAGTCCCAGCGCCTCTACGGCCGAGGCAACCAGTCTGGTCAGCTTCCCTTCCAGCATTTTGACAACCTGTAAATAAAAAGTGGGCTCAAGGCCCACTTCAACTAACATACAATTTGGCGCATACTAACACTTTATTTAATAAGCAACAATCCCTACATCGCCGATCTCTTCGAGCGGGTCTGCGCCGTCCTTTTGTTCACCCCCTTTATCCTCTTTATCCGATTTTTTTATTCAAGGTTTTGTTAATGACATGGGATGCCGCCATAAAACCAAAACTGGCGGTCACACAGGATGAGGCGCCGTACCCCAGATGACAGTCCAGCGACAGGCCATGGATTCCCGGCTTTTCATGGCTAACGCGGCCATCCTCTTTAGGATAGACAGGTTGCTGGGTGGAATAGACACAATCCACTCCGAAACGGCGTTTCAGATTTCGGCTGAAACCATAGTCACTGCGCAAGCGGGCGCGGACTTTTGCCGCCAGCGCATCATTCCAGGTCCGGCTTAGATCATCGATCCGGATCATCGTCGCATCGGTCAGTCCCCCCGCCCCACCCGTGGTCATGACCGGAATTTTGTTGCGCCGGCAATAATAAATCAACGCCGCCTTGAATTTTATGCTGTCAATCGCATCCACCACATAATCATAACCCCGGGAAAGAATTTCCGTATGATTATCTATGGTCAGAAAATCATCAATCAAATCAACCTGGCAATCCGGATTAATCTGCCACACCCGTTCTTTCATTACCGCGATTTTTTTCCGGCCCAGCGTCTCGCTGAGGCTGTGCAACTGGCGATTGATATTCGCCGCCGCAATATCATCGTAGTCCACCAGGGTTAGATGGCCGATCCCGGAACGGGCAAAAGCCTCGACCACCCAGGAACCCACGCCACCGATGCCAATGACGCAAAAGTGCCACTGTGGCAACAAAGCAAAGGCCGCATCCCCATACAGTCGGCGCAAACCACCGAAACGTTGCTGGTATTCCCGATCAGACAACTCCCAAGACCTCAAACGCATTGCCCGTTGTACGCTCAGCGATAAACTGCGGTTCTTCGTCACGCAGCGCTGACAACATATTCAAGCAATCGGCAATATATTCAGGGCTGTTGCGCTCGCCTCTGTGCGCGGCCACCGTCATGTCCGGCGCATCGGTTTCCAGTACGATGGACTCCAGCGGCAATACGCGCGCCAGTTCACGAATCTTGCGAGAACGTTCATAGGTCAGCATGCCGCCAAAACCCAGTTTAAAACCCAGATCGATAAATTGCTGCGCCTGTTGCAAGCTGCCATTGAAGGCGTGGGCAAAGCCCCCGACAACAGGGTGCTTGCGCAACAGCGATAGAACCTGATCATGAGCCTTGCGGATATGTAACACCACCGGCAGATTTACGCCACGTGCGATATCCAATTGTGCGCTAAAAAAATACAGTTGCCGATCTTTGTCCGGACTGCCGATGAAAAAATCCAGACCGATTTCACCCACTGCGACAGGCTGGTATTGGGCGAGATACTGTTCCAGTTGCTTGAGCTCCTGCCGCTCATGCTGTTCAATAAAAACAGGGTGCAGCCCCAATGCCGGGTACAGCCCCTTTTCCTGCCGGCATAAATCCAGCAGACCATCCCAGCCTGTTCGGAGAACGGCCGGCACAAGCATATAATTGATGCCTTTTTCCCGGCAGCTCTCCAGCACCCTATTGCGATCAGAATCAAACGCCCTATCATTCAGATGACAATGCGTATCGAAAACCGATATATTCAGGTTTGGCATGTTCAGTCTGAAATCCGTAGTTGAACCTGTTCCGATAATTCACCAGTGGTGACTTCAAAAACAGTTATCAATAATATGTTCCTGAAATTAATTTCATTACAGGCAAAGAACGAAAAGATGCAAAAGCGATTAATGAACTGCGAACTAATCTTGTTGGGCTTCATGAACACCCTTCAGCCCAGCCTTGTCCTCTGTGGTTAAAATATTTTTTAGCCCAGCCCACGGGCAAGGTCGGTCTTGATATCTTTGATATCCTCCAACCCGACAGAAATACGGATCAGGCCATCGGT
>DRJN01000022.1 GCA_011052165.1 Gammaproteobacteria bacterium | reverse complement strand
TTAAAACTCGGCGATTTTTATCATTAACTGGAAAAACAGCAATCTGGCATGCTTGGGGCTGATTTTCGGGATATAGGTGGCATTGATGGCGACATACTCATTGCCCACGGAAATAAACGGCAGCGCCCCCAGAAAAGGCCTGTTATTTTTGTAATCCTTGCGGGTCATGAGAAAGGCAACGACGCCGACATCAATATGCAGGCCGGTATCCCCTGAACCCAGCATGTAGCGCGTCTTGATTCCGCCCCCCAAATAATTCGACGTATGATTTCTGCTGTCCTTGAAGCTACTACCGGTTAGAAGAGGCGTCCACTTACCGCGCTGCTCAAAATTATACTCAAATCCGTAACCCCAGTTTTGTTCATTGAAATTCCGGCTGCGATCAAAATGGTAGGCTACGCCATTGATAATGGCATGTAGTTGATCCGCCAGCAGCAGACCTGGAAATAGTAAAATCAGTAAAATAATGGTGATACGCATTTCATTCTCATGTGAAGCAGTTCCATTCATGGAATGCGTATCGACTCGCGAATCAATAACTTAAATGCATTTTATGGTTTTTATATCTCCATCAAAAACAGAAATTTAACGGCGTCAGGCGATGCTTCGTCATATATTTGACGGTTAATAATGGGAGAGCAGCAGGCCGTTTTACTCAAAATAACGGGCATTTTTGTGTGGTCCGGCGAGATAAAGGTATGAATTTGTCGAATGCCTGGCAGAAACGGTCGTTTTTCATTCATATAAATGGCGTAAACTCACGCACCTGATGTTTGTACCACTCAGTTAAATATTTGCTTGCCGGAAATTAAGCTAAGCTTTTTCTGGAAAAATCAGGAATTACGTCTTACAGTTATATTAAATCCTAGTTATAGCTTATAAATACTTGTATTATTTAATTTATTCACCACTATTAATTACTCAGGGTAGTTCCATTGATGTATCTATTCGCAATATGCCCGCCTGGACAAAGTATGCGCAGGGGAAAATGAAAAATGCCATCTGCATCGTCCCGATTATTGTCAATATCTGAAAGCCCTCTGTTTCAGCAGGTACTGGCGGCATTTCAGTCGCCGGAAACCAGCAAGCGTATGGCATTGATCGTCAACATTGCCCTTATCACGCTGGTGTCCTGGCGGGTGGCGGGGCTGACCTGGCAGTTTTTTCCGTCTGACACGGCCATATTGCAGCCAGTACCGTCCGCCAGTATGCTCGCAGGCAAAAAACCGGAAAAACATTCCCTGGCGAATGTGGTCTTGCTGCATCTCATGGGTGAGAGTCAAATATCAGTTGACGGAAAATTAAGCAGCCCTATCAATGCACCGGACACGCATCTACAACTCGCCCTGCATGGCGTGTTTGCTTCCGCAAATCCAAAACTGTCCCTGGCCATTATTGCTGAGAAAAAAGGCAAAGATAAAACCTACCGCCCGGGTGACAGCCTGCCGAGTGGCGTGCTACTGCATGAAATCTATGCGGATCGGGTGATCCTTTCTCGTAACGGCAAGTTTGAAACCCTGCGCCTGATTCGACAACAGGCCAATATCAAGATCCACAGCAGCCCGTCTTTGCCTGTTGCGGGTGAAGTGCACCAATCAGCACGGATTGATCGACTGAAGCAAAATTACCGTCGGGATCCACAGTCACTCTGGAAAAAGATCCGCATTTCACCCGTCATGAAAAACGGCCGGATTGAAGGTTACCGATTCATACATAATGACCGCAAACTGATGAAAGATCTTGGTATACGACCCCAGGATGTGATTACCGGCATCAATGGCATCCCGGTGACCGATACCGCTTCATTGATGGAAATGATGGGCGGCATCGGCAACATGAGTGAGATCAACCTCACCCTGCGCCGCAACGGGCAAACTAAAGATATCACTATCCGGTTCGACTAAATTAATCGTACGGATTGAAACCCTTTTTTAGAGAGAGCAGTTTTTTACAGATGAAGTATTGCCTGAAAAGATTATTAAGAAATACAGGGCGGCTGTTATCCTTTGCGTGCCTGATATTGACCCTCAGCCACAATGCGTATGCAGAAGATCGGATCACTCTGAACTTTGCTGATACCGACATCAATGCCGTTATCAACGCCGTGGCCAAGCTAACAGACAAGAATTTTATCGTTGATCCCCGGGTTAAGGGCAAGGTCACCGTGATTACTCATGAGTCCCTGAGCAAGGATGAGGTTTACAAGGTTTTCCTTTCCATACTCAAGGTACATGGCTATGCCGCCATCCCCGGTAAGTGGGTCACCAAGATTGTGCCTGAGGTCAACGCCAAGCAGGACAGCATTCCCACGGTCACCCATGCTCGCTTTAGTGATGGTGACGGCATTGTCACCGAGGTCATCAAGATAAAGAATGTCGATGCTGCGCAACTGGTGCCAATTTTACGCCCGCTGGTGCCGCAACGTGGCCATCTGGCCGCCTATCCTGCTTCCAATGTTATTATTATCTCTGACAGCGCCGCCAATATTGCCCGTCTCGCGCTGATCATCAAGCGCATTGATCTGCCCGTCCATAAGGGAATCGAGGTCATCAGTCTTAAGTATGCCACGGCCTCCGAGGTGGTGCGGATAATCAACCAGCTTAATCGGCCCAATCTTAAAAACAAACCGAATATTTCCGTTGTCGCAGATGATCGCACCAACAGTATTCTGCTCGGCGGCGCACCCAGCGCACGGCTGCGGTTGCGCGCTATCATTTCCCATATGGATGTTCCCGTGGATATCGGCGGCGATTCCCATGTTATCTATTTGCGTTACGCCAAGGCCAAGGATCTTGTGTCGGTTCTGACCGGGGTCAGCAAATCTCTGAACAGTTCCCGTGGCAAGGGTAAGCGGGTCGCTTCGGCGCAACGCCAGAATGTCTCCATCCAGGCCGATGAAGGCAGCAACGCCCTGGTGATCAATGCCCCTCCCGGCATATTTCGCTCGCTGCGACATGTTATCAGTAAGCTGGACATCAAACGCGCCCAGGTGATGGTGGAATCCGTCATCGCCGAACTTTCCTACAATAAAGCCTCTGAGTTCGGCGTACAATGGGCCGCTGATGGCAGCGCAGGCGGCAGCCGCACCGGACCTATCGGCTTGATGAATTTCAGTGTCGGCCCCAGTCTGCTGTCACTGGCCGGCGCGTCACTGGCATCCCCCCCTTCCATTGACGGCCTAACGCTCGGGGTCGGCAACTACAGCAATGGTAAACTGAACATGGGTATGCTGATCCGCGCGCTGGCCGGGGATGCCTCAACCAATATTCTGTCGACACCGACCCTGGTCACTATGGATAACCAGGAGGCCGAAATCGTGGTCGGAAAAAATATTCCCTTTCTGACCGGTTCCTACACCAGCACCGGCACCGGCAGTTCCACACCCGGTAACCCCTTCCAGACTATCAAGCGTCAGGATGTGGGCCTGACATTGAAAATCAAACCGCAAATCAACGAGGGTAATACGATCAAACTGGAAATCACCCAGGAAGTTTCCAGTCTCGCCGCCAGCGTCCAGGGCAGCGCCGATCTGATCACCAACAAACGCTCGATAAAAACCACCATCATGGTCAATGATAATCAAATGGTGGTGCTGGGCGGCCTGATTGAAGATGCTCTGCGTGATACCGAGCAGAAAGTACCTGGACTGGGAGATATTCCCATCCTGGGCTGGCTGTTCCGGTACAAAAAACAGGTGAAAACCAAAACCAATCTGATGGTTTTTATACACCCGACTATTCTGAAAGACAGTGGAACGCTCGATTATTACACCAATGAAAAATATGACTACATTCGCAGCCGGCAACTACAGCTTAGCCGCAAGGGCCTGAGTCTGCTGAGCAATAAAGAAATACCCCTGATGCCTGAAAGAAATACTGTCCAGCCTTTGCCGCCGCGCTATATGCCGGTTGACAGCGTGCTGGATCCCAATGTTATGCAGCCACCCGGAGCGCGATAAACCGTGGCGGACGAATCACTCCTGATAACGCTGGCGCCTGAAAAAGTCACCGATGCCGTTCCCTTTTCCTTTGCCAAGCGACATGGCCTGCTGGTGACCGGGATCACGGACGCCGGGCTGGATGTCGTCTATCGCAGTTCGCTCGATCACCACGCGCTGATTGAGCTGCAACGCCATTACAGCCAGCCGATGACACTGCGTCAGGTCGATGACAGTGATTTTGATAGCTCGTTGCAACAGTCCTATGAGGATCAATCCAACCAGACCATGGAGTCGGTAGAAGGCCTGGGCGATGAACTGGATCTGGACAGCATCGCCCAGGCCTTGGCTGAGCCGGAAGATTTAATCGAGAATGAAGACGAAGCGCCGATCATTCGTCTGATCAATGCCTTGCTGACCCAGGCCATCAAGGAAGGCGCGTCCGATATCCATGTGGAACCTTTTGAGTCACGTCTGGTGGTGCGTTTTCGTGTCGATGGCGTTTTGCGTGAAGTGCTGCAACCCAAGCGGGTATTGGCGCCGCTCATCGTCTCGCGTATCAAGGTGATGGGGAAACTGGACATTGCCGAAAAGCGCCTGCCGCAGGATGGAAGAATTTCTCTGCGTGTCGCCGGGCGCTCGGTGGATGTGCGCGTCTCCACCCTGCCCTCGGGTCAGGGTGAACGCGTGGTGATGCGTATTCTGGACAAACAGGCCGAGCGACTCGATCTTAATCACCTGGGGCTGGATGAAACTTCCCATCAGTTACTGGATGAAATTATTCACCGCCCCCATGGCATCCTTCTGGTTACCGGTCCGACCGGTTCCGGCAAAACCACCACGCTCTACGCCATTCTCAACCGGCTCAACAACAAGAGTCGCAACATCATGACCGTTGAGGAACCCATCGAGTACTACCTCGATGGCATTGGCCAGACCCAGGTCAACCCCAAGGTGAACCTGACCTTCGCCCGTGGCCTGCGCGCCATTTTGCGGCAGGATCCCGATGTGGTGATGGTAGGTGAAATCCGCGATCTGGAAACCGTCGAAATCGCGGTCCAGGCCAGTCTCACCGGCCACATGGTATTTTCCACCCTGCATACCAATACCGCCATCGGCGCCATTACCCGACTGCGCGACATGGGCGTCGAACCTTTTCTACTGTCCTCCAGTCTCGAAGGAATACTCGCCCAGCGACTGGTGCGCAGTCTCTGTGAGCACTGCAAGATTTCCTATACTGCCAGCGAAGCGGAATGCGAATCACTGGGTTTTAACCCGGATATTCCTCCCGAACTTTACCGCGCCAGCGGTTGTGAACATTGCAACCAACTGGGTTACCGTGGCCGCACCGGCATTTATGAACTGATAAAGATCGACAGTACCCTGCGCAGTATGATCCATGACGGCGCGGGTGAACAGGAAATGGAATCTCATGTACGCCTGAGTCGTCCCGGCATCTTCACTGACGGCCTGCGCCGTATTCTGCTGGGTGAAACCAGCATGGAAGAAGTGTTGCGCGTCACCCAGGAAAAATAGTCAATCATGGGCGCGTATGAATACATAGCCTTGAATGCCAGAGGGGCTGAGAAAAAAGGCATCATGGAAGGCGACAGCTCGCGCCAGATTCGCCAGCAATTACGTGAGCAGAATCTTATTCCCCTGAAAGTGGAGGAAGCCGCAAAACGGGAGCGTCAGCAGAAAGGAAAAAATACCCTGGGAGGCGGTGTCAGCATCATGGCGCTGGCATTGATGACGCGCCAACTTGCGACGCTCTCGCGTACCGGCACGCCACTGGCCGATGCTCTGGCGACCGTCGGCCGTCAGACCGACAAACCGCGCATGAAAAGTCTGCTCATGGCTCTTCGCGCTCAGGTGCTGGAAGGTCATACCCTGGCGGATGCCTTCGCCAGTTTCCCCAATGTCTTCGATAATCTCTATGTTGCCACGGTGCGCGCCGGTGAGCACTCCGGGCATCTGGATGTGATCCTGGAACGTCTGGCGGAATACACCGAAACCCGTCAGCAAATGCGCCAGAAAGTGCAAATGGCCCTGCTCTATCCTCTTATTCTAACAGTCATGGCGATCGCGGTGGTCAGCGCCCTGCTCGCCTTTGTCGTTCCTCAAGTGGTACAAGTGTTCCAGAATAACGGTCAGGCCCTGCCCTGGCTAACCCGCGCCCTGATCGCCAGCAGTGATTTTTTGCGCGCCAATTACCCCTATCTGATTGCCTTCATCGCATCGATCATCTACCTGTTTCGCTGGTTAATGAAAAAAGAACCGTTTCGCCTGCGCATGCATCGGCTGGTGCTGCATATCCCGGTGATAGGCACCCTGGTGCAGGGGATGAATACTGCGCGCATGGCGCGTACACTCAGCATTCTCAGCGCCAGTAGCGTGCCGCTGCTCGATGCCATGCACATATCCGCCCAGGTGCTGACTAATATTCCCATGCGCCAGTCCGTGGAACAGGCTACGGTAAAGGTACGGGAAGGCACCAGCCTGGCCCTGGCGCTGGAACAAAGTGGCTACTTCCCCCCTCTACTGATCCAGCTTATCAGCGGCGGTGAGGCCAGCGGCGAACTGGA
This sequence comes from Gammaproteobacteria bacterium, assembly GCA_011052165.1. Lineage (GTDB taxonomy): Bacteria > Pseudomonadota > Gammaproteobacteria > UBA6429 > Thiohalophilaceae > JAADGZ01. Next base: position 11,197 of record DRJN01000022.1, on the reverse strand, counting down.
GCAAATGCTGGAGCATGCGGCCATCAGTCAGGAACGGGAGTTGAATTCGATTATCGCCACCCTCTTCGGCTTGCTGGAACCCCTGATTATTGTCGCGATGGGCGGCGTTGTGCTGATTATCGTGCTGGCTATACTTTTACCCATTTTTGAAATGAACCAGCTGGTTCATTAGAATAACCTTTGCGCATCTTTTTATCAGGAGAAAACAGGTGAACCACGTCCACTTTCGCGAAAAATCTCAGTCATCCCCGTTCACTGACCAGACAGGTTTTACCTTGATTGAAATCATGGTGGTGATCGTCATCCTCGGCATTCTTGCTGCGGTGGTGGTGCCGAATATCATGAGCCGTCCGGCTGAGGCGCGTATCGCCAAAGCCAAACAGGACATTCGTGCGCTCAGTACCGCTTTTGATCTCTACCGGCTGGATAATTATACCTATCCCACCACGGATCAGGGCATCGAGGCGCTGGCGACCAAGCCTACCACTCCCCCCATTCCCAAGCACTACCGTGAAAAAGGTTACATAAAAAGGGTGCCCCGAGATCCATGGGAAAATCCATACCAGTACCTGAACCCCGGTGAACACGGTCCTATCGATATTTATTCACTGGGTCCGGATCAAACTCCCAGTGCCGATGATATCGGCAACTGGACGCTGGATAAATAGGAGTATGAGCCGCAGGTGGCGCCCGCCCATGCCTTTACGTCTTCAAAAAGGCTTTACCCTGATCGAAATCCTGGTGGTGATTATTCTGGTGGGCATCATCGTGACGGTTGCCATGATCTCGATTGGCAATACACAGTCGGGAAAACTGGAAGAAGATATGCGCCGTCTGTTGCAAATTATGCGCCTGGTTCATGAAGAAGCCATCACTAACCAGCAGACTCTGGCGATAAAATTTTTACCGCATGGCTATGCCGTACAGCGTTATGAGAACAAGGGCAAAATCTGGATAAACGTCACTGGCCCGGCTTTGTTTCGACCCCGAAAACTTGACGAGGACTATAAAATAAAACTGGTACAGGACGGACTCAGCGTATCCCTGACAGACAAAGACGGCGGCAAGGTGTTGATGTATTCAAGCGGTGAAATGACCGCGTTTGAACTGGACGTTAGTCTTCCCGATAGCAATGTGCATTATCACCTGATCGGCAATCTGATGGGCAAACTCAAGATTAAAGGCTTGCAGGCCTATGGCGGCAGCCGCAAAGAGGACAACCTGCCGTGATGAGCAGGCTGTCATTCAACGCAGGCTTTACCTTGCTCGAAGTGCTGGTTGCGCTGGCTATCCTCGCCATCACCCTCGGCGCGCTAATCAAGGCCAGCGGCAGCTATGCCAACAATGCCACCTATCTTAAGGAAAAAACCTTTGCCCAATGGATAGCACAGAACAAAGCTGTGGAGTATCGATTGGCAAAAAAATTCCCCCCTATCGGCAGCCGTGAAGGTAATATCACCTATGCGCTTCAGGACTGGCGTTGGCGGGTCAAGGTATCGACCACCGATGAACGCCGCCTGCGCCGCCTGCGCATCGATGTCATTCTCAGTGGGGGGAATTTCAAAAAATCGCTGGTTTCACTGGTTGCCTTCGTCGGACAGCCCTTATGAGCATGCGGGCGGATAGCCGTCATAAAGGCTTCACCTTGCTTGAATTGCTGGTGGCCATGTCAATTTTTGCCCTGCTCGCGATTATGGCCTATGCCGGGTTGGATACGGTACTCGACACCCGCCGTATCCTTGAACAGAATATGAATCGTCTCAGTGACATCCAGAAAAGCGTACTCTTTATCAGCCGTGACCTGGACCAGATTGTGAACCGGGGGATCCGTGATCAATATGGTGATTATCAACCGGCCCTGTCTGCTTCAGATCTGAACGTCGGCCTCGACGCCCCGGTCATCGAATTTACTCACACGGGTTATAGCAATCCGCTTGGCGTCAAACGTAGCCACCTGCAACGTGTCGCCTACCATCTCAGGAACCATGTGCTTTACCGCGATAGCTGGCAGGTACTGGATCGGGCTCAGGACAGCCGCCCCTACCAGGCGCGCCTGTGCGACAAGGTCGAATCCATCGGCTTTCGCTTCATGGATGAAAAGGGCCAGTGGCACACGCAGTGGCCTCCCGTTACTAACGCAAACGACATAATACCCCCCAGCGGCAAGAAAAAAGGCATCGCCACCGCAAGCGCCTCCCTGTTGCCGCGAGCGGTGGAATTCAGCCTCAAACTCAGTGACTGGGGCATTATCACCCGGTTACTGCAACTTCCGGGGAACGCCTCATGATGACGGGTACCAACACCCACGGAATCGCACTGATAACCGTGATGCTGGTGGTAGCCCTGGCCACCACTGCCGCCGTCGCCATGTCCAGCCGTCAGCATATCGATATTCGACGTACGGAAAACACCCTTTTTATTGGTCAGGCGGCACAATACCTGTACGGCGTCGAACTCTGGTCGAAGCAAATTCTGTCAAAAGATCGTAAGGATAATAAAACGGACAATAATACCGAGGCCTGGGCTACCCGCCTGCCGCCCCTGCCGATTGAAGGGGGCTATGTCAGTGGCCACATCGAGGATCTGCAAGGGCGCTTCAATCTTAACAACCTGCAGCAGACCAAGGCTGCGGGTAAACGGGCGCAGGCGCGTCTGGGGCGCTTGCTGGCGGAGCTGGAAATAAAACCGGGACTCATCAATGTGCTTATGGACTGGATCGATAGCGATCAGGAAGCCCGCTTTCCCGAAGGCGCCGAAGACGGCTATTATCTTGGATTGACCCCCCCCTACCGGGCCGCTAACCGTTTGCTGCAAAGCAGCAGCGAACTCATGCTTCTCAAAGACATGACACAAAAACAGTACAATAAATTGAAACCTTTTGTCACGGCCCTGCCACAAATTACGGCTATCAATGTCAATACGGCCAGTGTCGAAGTCCTGATGAGCCTGGCGAATAATCTGTCTCTCACTGACATCCAGGCGCTGGTTAAAAAACGTAAAGACAAACCTTATAAAAAAGTCGGGGATTTTCTGGCCGAGAAAGCCTTTGCCGGAAAAAAAATTCAGGCCGCCGGCCTCTCTGTCAGCAGCAGTTTTTTTATGCTGCATGCCGAAACCGGCATTGGCACACTGATACAGCGCCGCACCTGTCTGCTCGAACGTAATGACAAGGGCCAGGTAGAAACACTCATGCGTTCGGGAGGCGTAACCTAATGGCGGCTCAGGTACACCTGCGATTGCTATCCCTGCCCGGTCAGGACACGCTTCAGGCCTGCTGGATTCGTATCGACGATGGGAATATCGCATCCGATCTGAAGCTGGGCAGTCTTGCCAGTGCCGCTGACGATCTGGCGGGTGACGCCGTCATTGTCCATGTTCCCGGTGAGGATGTGTTGCTGACCCAGGTCCGTCTGCCCGATAATCGTCGCAAGCAGTTGATCAAGGCCCTGCCCTATGCGCTGGAAGATGATCTGATTGATGATGTTGACAGCCTGCACTGTGTACTGGGTTCGCGAATAGAACCCGGACTTTACAATGCCGCCGTGGTTGCCCATGAGAAAATGCGCTACTGGCTGGATTTACTCGAAACCGCAGGCATCCGCGTCCTGCGGGTGTTGCCTGATACCCTGCTGCTGCCTTTTGAAAAGAGCAGTTGGACCGTATTTTCTGAACATAATCCGGATCAGGTGTTGGTGCGCACCGATCTGGAACAGGGCTTTGTCTGCTCCCGAGAGAACCTGATTACCTTTATTCAGAAAGCTGCCGCGCAGGAAGACCGCGCGCAGGAAAAAATCAGGCTGTTCCACTGTGAGAGTATTGATGAATCCGCGCTGGAAGTCGCGGTCTCCGGTTTAAGTGAACTGGAGTGGATCGATGAGCCTCAGATTGAAGATGCCCTGTCCCTGCTTAGCCTGAAAAACGAAACCACCGATTTCAATCTGTTACAGGGCCGTTATGCCCCCCACAGCCGTATCGGACAATATCTGCGTCCCTGGTATTCCAGCGCCGCCCTGCTGGGGTTCTTGCTGGTAATCGGACTGGCTGCAAATATCATCCAGTACTATTCCCTGCAGGCGAAAAACAAAGAGTTGGAACGGAACATTATCGCTACTTTCCGGCAGGCTTTTCCTGAAGTCAAACGCGTGGTTAATCCGCAGGCGCAGATGCGCCATCATTTATCCCGTCTGCGCGGCAGCAACAAACAGGGACTTTCTTTCGCTGAAATGCTTTCTACTATCGCTCCGCTGGCGAAAAGTACGAAGGGTTTGAAAATCCAGAACCTGCATTATCAGAAAGGGCAGATGGAACTACAGATAGAATTGCCGGACTTGCAGACACTGGAAAGTTTCAAGCAAACCCTGTCTAGCCGTACCCCCTGGAAGGTGGAACTTAAATCGGCTAATTCCACCGATAACAAGGTTCAGGGACGGATGGTTATTTATGAAAAATGATAACAGCAGAAAAATAAAATGAAGGAATACTGGCAACAACTTGCTCTGCGGGAAAAACAGTTACTCATTCTTATGAGTGTCGTGCTATTGACCACGCTGTTTTATTTCGCTTTCTGGAAACCGATGAAAGCCGGTATTGAAGAGGGTGAGCTGCATCTTAAAGCACAGACCCGGGCACTGGTTAAAATCCGCCAGCAGGCGGCTGAAGTGCGCCAGCTTCGTAGCGGTGGCGCAGGTAAACAAGCCGTAATAGCGGACAGCGCCTCGCTGCTGGGACTCATCGAGCGCAGCGCTAAACAGAAAAATATCAATGGCAACCTGCAAAAAGTGCAGCCGGAAGGCCAGAGAGAAGTGCGGGTATGGATGGAAAAGGTGTCCTTTGATCAACTGATCAGTTGGCTGGATCTGCTCAGTCATCGTTACGCCATCCAGATCAGCGAAATCTCACTGGAGCGCGGCGATAGCCCCGGTATTGTCGATGGCCGTGTCCTGCTGCTGGCGCCATGATCCCTACCTCAACGCTATGATCAAGCCGCCGTCCAGAACGACCCTCTTCCTGACATTTTATGGTTTGCTGAGCTACCTCCTGTTTCTGCTGGCCAGCATACCGGCGCAGCAGATATGGCGACTTGTGCCTCAGCAAAATAAGGCTGGGTTACAAATTAGCCACATTGAGGGAAGCCTGTGGTCGGGACAAATAGAGAACTTGAAGATCAACCGGTTACCACTGGGAGAACTTGACTGGAATCTGAACCTGCTGCCTTTGTTTCTCGGACGCATTGATTTGGATGTAAAAATTCAGGGTCCGTTGGGAAAACTGCAATCCCGCATTGCGCTCAGTACCGATGGCAACCTGCAGGCAACGGATCTCAGCGCCCGCATACCGGCTGAATCACTCAACCCTTATACCCTACCCGCCACCCTGGGCGGGGAAATCAGTCTCAAGATTCAGAAACTTTTGTTTCAGAGTAAGCAGAAATTACAGATGGAAGGAAAAATACACTGGCGCAACGCCAGTATCAGCATGCTGCAGGCGGTCAAGCTGGGTGATGTTCAGCTTCTCGTCAAAGCCGACGGTGGCGGAAGCACCCTGCATATCAATAATAAAAAAAGCGCCCTCGGGATCGAGGGCACCGTCAAGCTCAGCGCTAACGGTCGCTACAGCGTCAGACTGACACTGATGAACCGGGATTCAAACCGCAAGGATATTCGCGCCTTGCTGCAAATGCTGGGACGCGCGGATGCCACCGGCAAGGTTCATATCGAGCGTCAGGGACAGCTTCAGCTCGGCTTCCAGTGAATGACAATAGATTCAGCTACTGGTAGATGATTGCTCAGCCTGTTTTCGCTGGCGTTCAACTTCTTCCGCTTTCTTGTCCTTGCCCAATGCCCGGTAGGCTTTGGCCTGCAGTTCATAAGCTTCATTCATAACCGGTGTGCCTTTGTAGAATTCCAGTATATATTCGGTGCGTCGAATTACTTCTTTATCCTGCCCTTCGACCAGGGCATAGCGGGCGATAAACATTTCATAGGCGGCAAGATTGGTGCGAATATTCTTCATTAAATTCAGCGCCCGGGCAGAATACTCACTTTTTGGATAACGTGTAATGAGATCGACGAAGTACGTATAAGCCAGACGTAACTTTTCCGGATAAGGTGTATTCGCCGAGACATGACTGACTGCCTTCATAAACTGTTGTTTACCGGCAGCCTTGGTAGCCAGAGCCCGCAGGTAGAGCACGTAATCCAGATGAGGATAGGAAGGATACTTACGGGAAAAATCTTCGATTTGTTTGACACAGGTATCAAATTGGCGATTTTTATAGTAGGCGTAGGCCAGCGCCAGCGCCGCCTGCATTCGTTGCCTGTCTGTTGAGGCCAGATTTTCCAGTTCCTTGAACTGCTTGATGTTAATTACCATCGCTTCTGTATTGGTTTTTTTCATGAGCGCGGTATATTTAACCTTGAACAGGCTGCTATCGGCCGGGATGGTCGCGCAGGCGGGCAAGAGCAATGCGAGGGATAAAAAGAGGATTAATTTATTCATAACTCACCATAATACATTGAAATAATGACTATTTCTTTACCAACCGTACTCCTGTAGACCGCACTTCAAGAATTGATATAATACCCGATTCAGACTTCGCTTGCTAAGCAAAAACCGCACCGCACCAGCCTGATTCTGGCAGTATTTGGCTAAAAATGCATGTCTGCTCACAGTTTTCCTGGCAGATCTTAAATTTACTAAAGTCGCCATTTTACGCGCCGATAGCGATAGAAGACAAAAACTCCGTCTCAAACCATTCCGGTTATCCATAAATCAGGAGATAAACATGGAAAATACTGCATACGGCCGCCCAATTGGCTCACATCTTGGAAAGCCTATTTATGAATCTATTGAAAGCGATGGGCATCGATATGTGTACGACAGGCTTGCCGAGTGTGACGCTGAAGGCTGTCCTCTGAACCAACTGAATGGAAATGAGCTGCTTATCAATCCCGGCATCATTTATCGAGAAGAGTGAGTTCAACCATAACACATTAATGATCAGGATATCCGCCGTCTTAAAATGAAGGAACCTGCCCAATAAGAGTCTGAAAAATTTGACTATGCTGCCTGCTTGCCTTGCAACACCTCTATCAGAATCGTGCAGTAACATCAGTCGTCCAGGAAGTTTCTCCTTCATTATTTTCCAGGGTAAACTCTCTAAGACACCTTTAGAAAATGCCCGGCCTGGCAGGCTGCACCGATCAGGGTAGTTTTTTCTATCCAGGCAGAAAACCCGTACAGCCCAGGTGCTTCTGTCTGTCGGTTGCCCACCCACCCTTCTGGTCTAGGGTAAACCCTTAGATACACCTTGCGCTTAATCCTGCATCATGAATATATTAATCGTTGCATAAGTATTTGCATGTATTTTATCCCCTCACCCCAACCCTCTCCCGGAGGGAGAGGGGGTTATGGTGCAAATACTTATGCAACGATTAATACCTCACAATGTAACGCGAAAATGATTGCCTGTCACAAGTGATATAAATGTGACGCTGCTTTGATCAAAGCTTGATAACAGTCTATAAAATAACAGACTTGATCATTCAGGTTTAAATTAGCTTTACTTTTTTTAAGGAGAAAATAGATGGAAAAGCGCTGGAATGAACGCAAACATGTTCAGATCAATGCCATGATTAATTCAAGCGAAACACTAATCAGCGGCAAGACCCATAATATCAGCATGGGCGGCATGTATCTTAAAATTGCGCCGGGAATAAATATCCGCAGTCGCCATGCTATCAGTGTTTCTCTGAGTGATGGTGATGATACGGTCACTTTTCAGTCTACGATCATTCGTATCGATGAAGACGGACTGGCACTTAAATTTTCAAACTACTCACCCGAAATGCTGAGCCTGTTGCGTAGACTACTGGATGATGAGGCGGACACCCAGACTCGCCTACATTAAAAACCGGAAATACACTGAGATACCGAAGCTGCGGGTTTTGCTTTGCGGTTCACTCACCACCGAACCCGTGTAGGCACCTTTCGTCGTCAATTCAACAACATTACCACGATTCAGATTCCAGCGAGTGTACCAGGGTTCGATTGTTATTTCGGGACCATGATCGGAAGAACGGAATGTCCAGGGAAGGGCAAGACGCAGTCCCCAGTCATTGCCAAGATTCAGACTGGCATTGTCATAGCCACCATAACCCAGAAAATTTACTTCTATATCGGCCTGCAGCATACGCATGGCACGGGCATTCAGGCTGATATGAGAGGCCCACGTTCTGAATAGGGGAACGTCCACCCCCAGCAGGGCATAGCTCCAGGAATAGAATTCCAGTATCCCCGCCACCTGCAAACCGTTATTGATTGTTGTTGGACGAATATTTCGCCGCCAGAAATGATAGCCCAGCCCCCCGTACAGGGTGACGGTAGAAAGCGGGTAACCGGTTATTGCGGTAGTATCAAAGATATCCGCATTCGAACGGCTATTGATGGGCAAACCGGACAGAGTGGGTGATTTAAAAGACTGGGTCTGGCCTCGATATTTCATATCACCAAAATAATAATTCACCGCCAGTGATGCGTACCAGGTAGGCCAGTACACTGTACCGCCTAGCAGCAAACCGGGTAACACGCCGGTTTCCTCATCATACCAGGCCCCATTGATGTCGAATTCTGTATAGCCAAGGCTCATCAACGAAGTGCCGGTAAAAAGCTCCAGCCGCGATGCTGTCAGGGAATTCTCTAGGCCAGACTCAATCGGAGCGGGTTCAGTTTTATCGTTTTTATCCAGGCTTGTCCCGAGTGCTGATATCAGGTTTTCATGGGTTCCTTCCGTCACAGCGGGCATTAACCTGGCTAACACCCCTTTCCCCGATAGCGTGTTCGCCGGCGGGCTATTTGACATCACTCTTGACCTCGAGATTTCTTCAGCCGCAGGTGTCGAAACAGCCTGCACAACGGCCGCACTTTGCGCAGCGGAAAGGACCGGGATGGGCAATACGCATAAAATAGAAAAAAGAAACAACAGAACCCGCGTGTTCAACTTAACCATGACTCCATATCAGCATATACAAGGTATCCGGTTTAATTCGGCTTTCAAGGAAAACGGATAAATACTTCAAATACCGGGACACGGAGAAACAACTGTAAAATCACAGAATCAGCTTATTTTGTTGATCACAAATGACGGATTGAAAGCGCATAGTGTATAATGACGATTTTTCACACATCTTTATTTAGTTACATTTATTCTTCTGGATTGCGGTTTATGCAATTAAACAGTCTGACTGCAGTATCTCCCATTGATGGCCGTTATGGTAGCAAAACTGACATTTTACGTCCGATTTTCAGTGAATATGGCCTGATTCATCATCGCGTCAGGGTTGAGGTGCGCTGGCTCCAGCATCTCGCCACATCATCGCAAATCAGTGAGGTTCCCGGGTTCTCTGCGCATGCCCAATCCGTACTGGATAACATTGTCGAGCAGTTCTCACTCGAAGATGCGCAACGAGTGAAAAACATCGAGCGCAGCACCAATCACGATGTCAAGGCCGTGGAGTACTTTCTCAAGGAAAAAATCGCCGGTAATGCTGAGTTGGAAAACGTCAGCGAATTTATCCATTTCGCCTGCACCTCCGAGGACATCAACAACCTCTCCCATGCCCTGATGCTGACCGAGGCGCGCAACCGGATCATCCTCGGCCAGATGGATGAACTCATCGACAGCATCCGTAAAATGGCACATGACTATGCCAGCGTTCCCATGCTCTCTCACACCCACGGCCAGCCCGCCTCACCCACGACCATTGGCAAGGAAATGGCTAACGTGGTTGCGCGCCTGCAACGTCAGCGTCAACAGATCGCTGCGATTGAGATCCTGGGCAAAATTAATGGTGCCGTCGGCAACTATAACGCCCACCTGAGCGCCTACCCTGACATCGATTGGCCGGCCCTTGCCTGTGACTTTGTCAGCTCACTGGGACTCAGCTGGAACCCCTATACCACCCAGATTGAACCTCATGATTATGTCGCTGAATTGTTTGATGCCCTGGCCCGTTTCAATACCATTCTGCTGGACTTCGACCGTGACATCTGGACTTATATTTCCATGGGCGACTTCAGGCAGAAAACCGTTGCCGGTGAAGTCGGTTCTTCCACCATGCCGCACAAGGTTAACCCTATCGACTTTGAAAACTCCGAAGGCAACCTGGGGCTGGCCAACGCTATATTCAGCCATCTGTCGACTAAACTTCCACTATCGCGCATGCAGCGGGATCTGACCGATTCCACCGTGCTGCGCAACCTTGGCGTGGGTATCGCTCATTCGTTGATTGCCTGGCAATCCAGCCTGCGCGGCATTAACAAACTGGAAATCGACCCGGCTCGCCTGGCAGCACACCTGGATGAAAACTGGGAAGTACTGGCTGAGCCGGTACAGACCGTGATGCGCCGTTACGGCATTGAAAAACCTTACGAGAAACTCAAGGAGCTAACTCGAGGCCAGCGTATTGATGCCGCGACTATGCAGGCCTTTATCGAAAAACTGGACATCCCGGAAACGGCAAAGCAACAACTGCTGGCGCTGACTCCAGCCAACTATATCGGCAATGCCATGCAGCAGGCTAAAGATATCTAGTTCAGTATCCGATACTTTATCTAAGGTTGATGGGTTTCACTTCGTTCTACCCATCCTACTCTGTCATGTGGCCTGTAGGAAGGTAGAACGAAGTAAAACCCTATTCTTTCATGTGGCCTGTAGGATGGGTAGAACGAAGTGAAACCCTATTCTTTTATGTGGCCCGTAGGATGGGTAGAACGAAGTGAAACCCTATTCTTTTATGTGGCCCGTAGGATGGGTAGAACGAAGTGAAACCCATCATTTTATTATTTTGGCAGAAAAGTCGGCAACAGACGCTAAACTATGTTTCATAGCCAGCGTTTGCGATCCTCAAAAACAGATAGGTTAGCCGTACGGATGTTGCAAAAATCAAAAAACCAACCCGGCCCGATCAGCCGCCCCTCTTTCAGGAAAACCTGTCCACTGGGCGAACTGACAGAGCAACAGTTCCTCAGTGACTACTGGCACAAAAAACCGCTGTTAATCCGGCGGGCTTTTCCTGACTTTTCCACCCCACTCAGCCCGGACGAACTTGCTGCTCTGGCCTGCGAGAAAGACGTGGAAGCCCGCCTGATTCTGGAAAAAGACGGCCCCATTCCCTGGACCCTGGAACATGGCCTCTTT
>DRJN01000021.1 GCA_011052165.1 Gammaproteobacteria bacterium | reverse complement strand
CCAGGCGAAGGCCATGGCTTCGACCCAGTCGGGATCGATGCCCGCACTACGGGTGGACTGGATCGTTTGCTCGGGTAAATGCGCCGCCAGGCGTTGCATCAGAAATGTATTGTGGTTACCCCCGCCACAGATGAGTACCTGTTCGGCATCTGGACTGTGTTTCAAAATGGCCTGGGCAATGGTCATGGCGGTCAGTTCAACCAGGGTCGCCTGTATGTCTTGTGCCTGTAAACCAGAAAAATTTTGTAACGACTGTTCCAGCCACTGCAAATTAAAGGTTTCGCGTCCGGTACTCTTGGGCGGCGCCAGGCTGAAGTAGGGATCCTTAACCAGGGTATCAAGTAAGCCCTGATGGCAGGTTCCGCCGGCGGCCCATTGTCCCTCTTTGTCATGCGTCTGCTGCAAGTGTTGCTGTGTCCAGGAGTCCAGCAGGGCATTACCGGGGCCGGTATCAAAACCGATCACGGGTTTAGCGGGATCTTTTGTCAGCACGGTGATGTTGGCAATGCCGCCTATATTGACGATGACCCGGTTATAACGGCTGTCTTGCAGCATGGCCTGATGGAATGCGGGCACCAGTGGCGCACCCTGACCGCCGGCGGCCATGTCCCGGCGGCGGAAATCAGCCACTGTGGTGATGCCGGTCCGCTCAACGATTATATTAGGATCGCCGATCTGCAGGCTGGTGGGGAAGGCATCATCAGGACAATGGCGCAGGGTCTGGCCGTGGCTGCCAATGGCGCAAATCGCCGAGGACGCCAGATCAGCCTGCGCCAGTAGCGCCTGCACGGCTTCGGCAAACAAGCGGCCCAGTTGTACATCCAGACGGCACAGGCGCGCCAGTTCATTATCTCCTGGATGCAACAGGGATAATGCTTGCTCGCGGATGTCATCGGCAATGGGCAGCGCGAGGGATTGCTGCAATTCGCAGTGTTCGCTGTTAAAAGACACCAGCGCAGCATCGATGGCGTCAAGGCTGGTGCCTGATATTAAGCCGATGTAATAGCGCATAAAGTGCTTTGCCTGAGAGGATGACGTGCCTACGGATACATGGCCAGCCGGGTTTGCCTGCGCATATCCAACTGAGCAAGCAGGGCGCTGGCAGCGCGATTGAAGCTGTCCCGGTATCGTTTTTTGATAGGGGCTGCATGGGGCAGACGAATGGTTAGCGGATTGCGGTGAACGCCGTTGACGCGGAACTCATAATGCAGGTGTGGCCCGGTCGCGCGTCCACTTTGTCCCACATAGCCGATGATTTGCCCCTGTTTCACATGCTTGCCGGTAGTCAGGCCTTTTCTAAAGCGGGACATATGCGCATACAGAGTGCTGTAGCGGCCACCATGCCGAATAATAACGGTGCGTCCATAGCCGCCCTTTCTCCCGCGGAAGATGATTTTACCGTCACCGGCCGCCTTGATCGGTGTCCCGGTTCTGGCGGCGTAATCCACGCCTTTGTGCATACGCATCCTGTTCAGGATCGGGTGATAGCGGTTGCCGAAACGTGAACTGATACGGCGAAAATCCACCGGGGTACGCAAAAAAGCTTTGCGCATGGACAGGCCTTTGGGGGTGTAATAGTCGCTGTGGTGACTGGCGTCGGTAAAGCGCAGGGCGCGATAGGTGTGTCCCTGATTAGTGAATTCGGCTGCGAGAATGACACCGTCATTTATTTTTCTCCCGCCGAGAAACTGTTCTTCATAGATGAGGGCGAATTGATCGCCCTTGCGGATATCCAGTGCAAAATCGATGTCCCAGCCAAAAATAGCGACCATTTTCATAATCAGCGTGTCACTGAGTCCGGCTTCCTTACCGGCCTCGAAGAGGGAGGACTTGATTTGACCGATAGCGTAAGTGCTGCGTTTTTCAATACGCTTGACCCACATGGTGGCGGTAAAGCCCTGTTTCTGACGTCGTATGTGCAGACTCTTCAGGGGGCTGATGTCATAAACGAGCCTTTGCAGATGCTGGTTTTTGTCAATCTGAAACCTGAAAATATCGCCGGGGTGCAGGCTCTTCAGACGGGCGGTGTCCTTGCCTAAAGCCATAATCTCATGGAGTTCCCGGGGGGCCAGATGGTGACGTTTGAAAATACCGGCCAGGGCATTCCCGGGTTTGACCTTTACCGTCAACCATTGAGAATCATTCTTGCCCTGTATCATGGAGGGTTTAATCCGGGCGGATGCGCGGTCTTCATTCCCGGCGCGAGGAAAAACGGCGGCAGACTCGTCAGCCGGGTTTATCTTCTGCGGTATCGATAGCGGCAGGGTTATCCGTGAAATATTGTCCAGCGCCCCTTCGACGGTGGATGTGCCGGCCGGTCGACGGCTGTTTTTATGGGTTGAGGCATCCGTTGATATGAAAATCAATAGACTGGAGATGACACCGAGGGCCACGATCAGAATGAGAAGGTGGATCAGAGTGAAGCCAGGATGTTTGACCGGGGTGGGCATATCCAGCAATGACCTATAGTCCCGGCTTAAGAAAGAGTTGTAATCCACGGAATTTTCTCGTTATTTTAATTTATCATCCAAAGATAGCCGGAATAGGAGGATAGGTCAAATGTTATTCATATCAGGGTTAGGGTGGCGAGACGCTGTTGCACAGGTGAAGCGTAAGGAAATAAAGCAAGGCATAAATTTGGGCGCATCGGTTGCCATCGGTATGGTAATCTACGCCCCTTTGTCAGCAGGAGACATGTGAAGGTGGGGGAGCTGTCGAATATTCTGGCGCAGATAAAACGGGGAGCCGACGAGATTCTGGTGGAATCGGAACTGGTTGAAAAGCTTGAGTCCGGGCGGCGTCTGCGGGTGAAAGCGGGATTCGATCCGACGGCGCCGGATTTACACCTGGGTCATACGGTGCTGATTAATAAGTTGCGGGTGTTTCAGGAATGGGGGCATGACGTGCTGTTCCTGATTGGCGATTTTACCGGCATGATTGGTGATCCCAGCGGCAAAAGCACTACCCGGCCGCCATTGACGCGGGACCAGGTGATTGAAAACGCACGTAGTTATGAAGAGCAGATTTTCAAGATCCTGGATCCTGAAAAAACCCAGATCATGTTCAATTCCAGCTGGATGAACGAAATGAGTTCGGCCCAACTGATCCAGCTTGCCGCGCGGCAGACGGTGGCGCGCATGCTGGAACGGGATGATTTTTCCAAACGCTACAAAAGTGGCCAGCCTATCGCCATTCATGAATTTCTTTATCCCCTGATCCAGGGCTATGACTCGGTAGCCATGAAAGCCGATGTGGAACTGGGGGGCACCGATCAGAAATTTAACCTGCTGGTCGGACGCGAACTACAGAAGCAGTATGGCCAGCCGCAGCAAACGGTGGTGACTTTGCCTATACTGGAAGGACTGGATGGTGTGCAGAAAATGTCTAAATCCCTTGGCAACTACATAGGGATTAGCGAGGCGCCGGATGACATGTTTGGCAAAATCATGTCGATTTCTGACGAGCTGATGTGGCGTTATTTTGAGCTGCTGAGTTTCCGGCCGATTACCGAAATCGAGGGGTTGAAAAAGGAAATGGCCGATGGCCGCAATCCCCGGGATATCAAGTTCCTGCTGGGTGAGGAAATCGTGGCCCGCTTCCACTCCCCGGTTGAAGCCACCGCCGCACGAGAGAACTTCATTGCCCGTTTTCAGAAAGGGGCAATGCCGGACGATATGCCGGAAAAAACGCTGCATGGCGGCGGCCATAGCCTGGCGATTGCCAATCTGCTGAAGCAGGCAGGCCTGACGCAGAGCACCTCTGACGCCTTGCGCATGATCAGGCAGGGGGCGGTCAAAATTGATGGTGAGCGTATCGAAGACAGCAAACTGCTCATTGCGCCAGGGACGGCGCACGTCTATCAGGTTGGCAAGCGTCGATTTGCCCGGGTAAGTGTGGATTAACACGGGATTTTCTGAAATACTCCGAAAAAATAAAATGGTCTGATTTCGTTGGGAGGAACTCCCCGCTGCTTGCGGCGAAAAACAGTAGGATGGGTAGAGCGAAGCGCGAAGTCCAGAGGGGAAACCCATCAGCAGGGTACAGTTTAATACCCCGTCCGCTTGCGGCGGGGTTGTTTATCCCGCAGCTTTATTATGGGATAGTTTATTTCAGTGCCATGTTCATGTACCGTGACAGGAGTTGAATTAAATATAAATAACAGAAGGGTCAGCCAGACCCGAAAAAAT
>DRJN01000020.1 GCA_011052165.1 Gammaproteobacteria bacterium | reverse complement strand
GTAGACGCGATCAATCTGTTGAACATTTATCCCGAGTCGATCCCCGTATGGCTCGATGGTTGGGTGCCGGTGAATTCAGGCTATTTTGTCGGCAATCTGGGGCCCGGTCGTATGGATTTCCGTTATTTTGCGTTTGGAAACCTGTTGGCCGTTCTGTTTGGGCTGGCGACCGACGAGCAATCGCAACAAATCATGAATCTGTATGAAGAACGCTGGGACGACTTGGTCGGCGCCACTCCCGTGATTATCTGCTACCCGGCGACAAGCAGGGAAAAATGGGCGTATACCACAGGGAGCGACCCAAAAAACCTGCCCTGGTCCTACCACAACGGGGGGCATTGGCCGTGTCTGTTGTGGGCCTTTGTCGGCGCCGCGATTCGTACCGGCCGGCACTCACTGGCAAAAAGAACGCTGGACATGGCTATCGAGAAGTTTCCGCGCGATAATTGGCCGGAATATTACGACGGCTGTAAAGGGACATTGATCGGCCGGCGTGCGAATCTGAAACAGACTTGGTCGGCCAGCGCATTGATTGTGGCGTATCGTTTGCTGGAAGACCCGGACAGTCTGCCGATATTCGAATCGATTAATTTCTGACCCGGCATAGCCGGAACCAACGTGCAGAAATGGGCTCGCCCGCGAACAGCAGTGTAAATTCGCCCGCGGCATTCGCGGGCAGGCCCGTCCCTGCGGGGAAAATCCCCCATCATTTCGATAATTTTTTTTGAGGACCGGAATTGAACGTCAATATAAACCAATTAGAGCTTCCCAAGGCCTCGGCCTATGCCGCAGAGGCCTTGGGGATCATCACCGGGCCGGAGCCGGACAGTAAAAAACTGGAACGGGCCATCATGTGCGACCCGATCCTCGCGTCCACCCTGCTGCGCTACGCCAACTCACCGTTAAACCGACGCTACCATGAAATCACCAACGTACCGGCGGCGTTGCGCCTGCTGGGGCTCAAGAGCGTACACAGCGCCATCGTTACCGCAACTATGCACTCACTGCTGCCGGATGATAGTGCCCTGGGAAAGCAAATCCTCGAGCACATGGTCGATACCTCGATGATGTGCAAGCTGATCGCGCGTCACTGCTGTCGCACGGCCGCCGATGATCTTGAGTTTCTTGGACTGATTCACGATGTAGGCATGTTGGTGCTGGCGTCTAATTTTGCAGCCCCTTACCGGCGAATCGTCAAGACCGCTATGGAAGAAGCAATCGAGGTCGATCGGCTGGAATATGCCGAATTCGGCCTCAGTCATGACAGCGTCAGCGCCCACGTCGCCCACGACTTCCGGCTTCCGGCCTTGCACGTTGAATTACTCCGGTCCTTTCATCAGCGTGAACCCATTACCGAGGTAAACGACGACCGGGCGCGTGACATCTGCGTCCTGGCCCTGGCGCATCGACTGTTAAATGAATCCGTCGAGGCCGGCCCGTGCCTGCCGGAGACAATTCTCGAAACCGGTGACCAATTAAAGCACGCACTGTCCATGTCCGATCAGACAATTGACGGGATTGTTGATGAATACTCGGCGCTGACTGCAGGAAAAACCGACGCCGGCTGATTTTACGGCAACCGCTCCTGTCCAAGATAATGATGTGGCTGTATACAGGCTTGTGTGTTTCCATAGGTGTCTGGATAATATCAGGCCTGTACGTCTTTTCTGAAGTAAAAAAGACCTATGATAAAAATGGTGTTTTCACGAGCAGACTTCTGGGCTTCTGGTTTGTTATGTGGGGGTTCTACCATCTGGCGGTGATCCTGTCGGCGCTATATGGCTTGTGGTTGATACCGAATCTTGATCGTCTTTATGGAGAGGAGTACCGTTCGTACAGATCAAGAGTCGGAAGGTGGGTTTCAATAGCAAAGTAAAGAAAAAGCGACGCAGGTCCCTCGCTTTTCTTTTTGCTTCCGATAATGTGATGCGTTATGCACATGAATAAACTGGATGTACCTGACAAATTGGAGGAATAATGGATCCTGAAAAAATGATGGAGGGTATTTCAAAAGAAATATTCATTGCATTAAAAGCAATGGCAAAAGCAAAAACTCCGGAGGAAAAATTGATGTGTAGTGAAATAGTGAAGAACCTGTGTGATTCACTCGGGGTTTTCCTCAGTTTAATTACCGAGATGGCTCAATCTGACGGCGAAGATGGCCCCATTCCTTTTTAAAAGCGAAATTTTCATAACAAGGCAGGTCGATTCGGGCTGACCTGACTCTGGTGGTATTCCGAAATAGGAGTAATGGGGTCAATTCTCGCATTATAACATCTGCTCCCGGTAACCCGACCCGCTGTCGCAAGGTGCAGGCCATAATATTCTGCAATCGCGCGGTAACTGTACGCCCCAGTGGCATAAGCGGCATCAATAGTCTCATTGCGCGCATGATACTTGGCGGCAATTTTTGCAAGCGCGAGGGCCGGTGCCCTGCGTTGTGCTCGCGGTATGCTCCACTCATCGCCTTGTAGGCCTACCTTTCGCTGTACCCGTTTAATAAATCTTTCATCACCCAGATAGATTTGTTGCTGCAACTCGCCCCAGATGGATGCGTTTTCGATTCCTTATTTCACAAATTCGCGGTAACGCTGCTGTGCGGTGGTGCGACGTTTGGCGAATAGCGCCAAAATCCCGTCGGCCGCGAGCCAGGCTGG
>DRJN01000019.1 GCA_011052165.1 Gammaproteobacteria bacterium | reverse complement strand
ACGCCCTGGGCGGTCATCACTGCGACCTGGCCATCATCGGTGATGCCGATGGCGCTGATACCCGTGGGGATGCCCTCACTGTTGCCGAGTTTTTCAATCAATTCCCCCTGAGGGGTGAGCAACCAGACTTTATTTTTTAGCGCGATAACCAGCATGTCTTTATAAAACAGGCCTCCCTGCAGTTTCTCCTGTGTCTCACCGAGATCGACTTGATCCAGAAACAGGCGTTCGCCCCACTGGCTGAGCCAGTGATTCTGTAAATGATAACTGTGAACGTTTGCCGGAGCGTGAATACCATATTGATCCAGCAACCAGGGGTTGCTGACATAGTGTGAATCCAGTTGTAATTTCTCGGTATGATTCAGCATCAGTCCGGTAGAGGCGAGTACGACCACCAGCAGGGCGGCGCTGACACCGATATAGCGGTGCCAGATATACAGGGATCGGAGTTTTTTGATGCGTGGTTTTTGATGCCGGCCCATAGAATTCAGTCCCGGGATTGGCGTTGCTGATCCAGATACAGGGCAAGACGGGCAAGTTTTTGCAGTGCGCGTACTGAAAGTGTGGCCCCGGAAATGCCATCAATGCTGGTGCTGAGTTGTAGATCCGGTTTTAATGCCGCCTGACTAAACTGGCGGGTAAAGAAGTCATGACGCACTTCATCGCCCCGGCTTTCACGAAACGCCAGTACCCGCAGGCGTTCAATGCGGCCTTTGTTAATCACGATGCCGAGGGTGATGGGTTGCTCCTTGCCGATTTCCTCCAGCACCCAGGCGCTACGCATTCCCCTGGCCCAGTAGCGCACGCGCAGACGGGAGGGCTTGTGTTGCAAAATCTGCGTGGCGGCTTTTCGAATTTTGCCCGTGAGCCAGATCAGGCCGGGTTTGGGTACATTTCCGGTGAAGGTTTGACTGAGAAAATCAGCCTGCTTTTGATAAACACCCCTGGCGGTTGCCGCGTAGGCGCAGGCCATAAAAACAAAAAAAGTCAGCAGTTGGGTATATTTTTTCATAAATAAAATCAAAAGTTGGCCTCACGAAAACAGCCCGTATCAGAACTGGTAACCCACGCCGAGGTTAATGCCGTCAAACTCGTTTTTGCCGGTGGGCACAGATTGATTCTGGTAGTCGAATTTCAGCACCACATCTTCATGCGGCCAGTAATTAAAACCGACATCGAACTGATCATACTGGGTATTGGAGCCGCTGTTGACTTGGTTATCCCACTGGCTGCTGCGGGCAAAGATGCCGAATTTTGGATTAAATTTCCAGGAGGGTTCGACATACCAGCCATTTTGTTTATCCGCACCCGCAGCCGCGGGGCCACTGCCGGACAGGTTCCAACTGGCATAGAGCGCACGCAGGGTGAACTGGCTGATCTGCCAGACGGCATGTGTTGAGATCAGACTAGCCTCACCGGCGTTGGGATCCGTACCCTGGGTGACGCCAGTTTGCTGCTGGATGGCGGCGCCGATCACCAGTCCGGGTATACCAATCCAGTTTACTCTCGCGGTGGCGGCAAGATTGTTGGCGGGGGCATTACTGACGTCCTGGCGACCACCCCGTATGGCATACTGGTTACTGGCAGCTATTTGCAGGCCACTGTGTACGGCCAGATCATAGCTGAAATTATCGGCAAAGCGTCCTGTCAGGCTGACACCGCCTTCACTCCAGGTGGTGGGAATAATATATTTTTCTACATTATTGCGCTCGACACCATAGAAAGTGGTGGGTTCATGGGTTTCATTGAGTATGCCCACGGGCACGAGGAGAATGCCAGCACGCGCAGACATATTTGAATTGAGGTCGAACTCTATGAAAGCCTGCTCGATGGCGACTTCACCGCCATTGGAACCATTAGCAGTATCCGCGACCACCGCATGTTCTACTTCGAGCTCTGACCAGAAGCGGATTTTGTCGTTGAATTCATGTCCCAGGAACATAACGAAACGATGAAAATCCATTTCCTTTTTGTCGCTGCCGCCGGGGTTTTTGTTGTTCAGATTGTTGTAATGCATTTCACCATAGCCGCCAATAGTGGTCGCCCCCTTGTTACCGTGACCACCAAAGACGCGATCGCGTAGCGAATCTCCATCTGCCACACTATGGTTGTGGGTAGCATCGGTTCTTCCTGTCGAGGAAGATTCCAGCATTTCGGCAGTGGCATCCAGACGTTCCAGAATGAGCTTATTCTGAGCTTTGAGCGCGTTGATTTCCCGTTGCTGGCTGTCGTCTGTGTCAGCCTGTGCCAGTGTCGGCAGACTGAATGTAGCAGCAAGCATTATGATCAGTGTGCATTTACGCATTGGTATCAATCCTCGTCATGTGTATTGGCGAGCACTATAACAAATATAATTCTAAATGCAAACAATTATCAATTAGATTTATCGAGAGAAAGGATAGGGGGGCTAACGCTGGGAAATGATACCGCGTTCATTACCCTCGATAAATTTGATGATATGGGCGACTTCGTCACCCGGGTTCGAGGCCTTCAGTTCTTCCAGGGCTTGTTGCAATGTTATTCCCGGCTGGTAGATTACCCGGTAGGCCTGCTTAATGGCCTGACGCTGGGCCGCGCTGAATCCCGCCCGGCGCAGGCCGACGATATTCAGGCCCACGGCATCGGCGCGGTGACCGTCGGCCAGCAGATAAGGGGGCACATCCCGGGTGACGCCGGTGACGCCGGAAATCATCGTATAGGCACCGATGCGGCAGAACTGGTGGATCGCGGTTTTGGCGGAAAGAAAAATATGATCTTCCATTTCCACATGACCGGAGAGGGAGGCCGTGTTGGCGAAAATGTTGTGATCGCCGACGATGCAGTCATGACCGACATGACTCATGGCCATCATGTAGTTATGGCTGCCGATGAGGGTGCCATGTTCGGTTTTGATACCGCGACTGATGTTGACCCCTTCGCGCAAACGGTTGTGATCGCCGATGCGCAACGGTTTGCTGTTTTCCTGCATGAAGGTCAGATCCTGGGGTTCGCAGCCGAGTACCGCGCCGTGATCGATCTGGTTATGGCTGCCCATCCGGGTGCCACAGTAGATGCGTACGCTGCTGCTGATCTGGCACCCACTGCCGATTTCGACGTCGTCTTCAATAATGGTAAAAGGACCGATTTCCACATCGTCTGCGATGCGCGCACCGGGAGCGATAATAGCGCTGGGATGAATCATGCTTGTTCTCTGTTGCCTGGCGTGTGTCGGCCGGGATTATCCGGGAGTCAAAAGGGTTTTACAATGACCAGAATAACGCAGCCCACCAGAATCAAAACAGGAAATTCATTATACCAGCGATAGAATACAGGGCTGTGGTGGTTTTGATCGCGGGAAAAATCTTTTACCAGTTTGCCACAGTGCAGATGGTAAACAACGAGAAGGCCGACTAGCAGCAGCTTGGCGTGCAGCCAGCCGCTGTGGCTGTAAGCGGTCCAGTCATAACCGACTAGCAGCCACAGTCCGAACAGGATGGTGGCCAGCCCGCCGGGGGTGGTAATGCCATAATAGAGCTTGCGCTCCATGATTTTGAAGCGTTCGCGACTGGCCTGATCGTCGGCTGCCGCGTGATAGACAAACAGGCGTGGCAGATAGAACAGCCCGGCGAACCAGGTGACCATGAAAATGACGTGAAAGGCTTTGATCCAGAGCATTCTCGCTCCCTAGTTTTTTTGCCAGACAGATTTGTGCCCGCGCCTCGTAAAGAGGGTGCCGGTACATCGGGCCGCTATTTTAGCACGGCCGTGGTACGGTTTATGAAATGTGCTTTGAATATTGTCTGGGTTTACCTCGTGAGCGGATATCTGCACTCTGAATAGTTAGATGAAAATACCGTTGCCATGGTGGGAGGACTGTTCGAAATAGTACCAGTGGATATCGCCCATCATCAGCCACTGCATTAGAATGAATCCGGCCAGCCCCAGCAGGGCCATGACGATGGCGGCCAGGATAGCCGATGCGAAGCTGTCGACTTCAAAGTCACGCACCATGGCGGCGCTAATCCAGAGTGTGAAGGCGTTGACCACCAGCGCGAACAGGCCGAAGCTCAGTACCGTCAGCGGCAGGGTTAACAGCCACAGTAGCGGGCGGATAAAGGCGTTAATCAGCCCCAGTACCAGCGCCGCCTTGAACAGGGTGGAGGTGGATTTTATGTGGATGCCAGGCACGATCATGTTGGCGATCCAGAGTCCGATGGCCGTGACCAGCCAGATGAAAATAATGCCTGCGAGCATAGGGGAATATTCCTGACGGTGTTGTTAATGGCCCAACTATCTTAGCGCGCTTGACCCTGACAAGCCAGATACTGATTGTCAGGGTCAAGCGCGCGACAACTGATAAAGAAAATAGCCAGTGTGACAGGCAAGGTGATAACGAAAAAACTCAAATCCCTGGAGCACGCGCACCAGGCAGGGAAGTTATGCGGAGATGATTAGGGCGGCGTGTTGTTCTGGTCTTCTGTTGAGCGTATGGCTGGATGCGATAAGTTGCCGGATTTCAAAGCACTGCTGGGAAGATATGGACTTGATGGTTTTTATACCGGGCAGAATGAGCAATCACAATATGCGTCATATTTAAAACTACGGTTATTAATTCAATTTGGGTAAACCACCGCCTCAGGCGGTGAGACTCGAAAAGGCTCTGCCGTTCCGTCATGAGAAAGTGCAAAACCGGGTT
>DRJN01000018.1 GCA_011052165.1 Gammaproteobacteria bacterium | reverse complement strand
GTTCATTGGCATCGACCAGTGGTAGTTCGTAATCTACCCAGCCGCGCAGGCCGGTTTTAAGTGAAACCACGTTTCTATAGCCCATTTTAAGCATGACTTCAGCGGCAAAAATGCTGCGGTTGCCGGAACGGCAGATAACTACGATTTCATGTTTTCGCGCCTCTACCAGTTCAGGGACTGTTTCCTCAAAATCATATTCACAAGCGGTTTCAAGAATACCCCGTGGAACATTGATCGAGTCTTTGATATGCATAGCATCAAACTCGTAGGGTTCGCGAATGTCGAGTAGGATGGGTGGGCTATCGTTTTTCTCTTCCAGATCCCAGGGAAAAATTTCATCAATATTTTTAGCGCTCTCGGCTACCAGTTGGCTAAATGTTTTCATATATACCTTCAGGAAACAATTAGTGTGTTTCAGAATTCTTTGACATACCGTATTCAACTGCCATTACGGCAGCCTCTACACGGGAGTGGACTTCCAGTTTTCGCAGGATAGCTTTGACATGCAGCTTTACGGTGCCATCAGAAATGCCCAGGTTGCGGGCAATGACCTTGTTGCTTTGACCTTCCGCCAGCAGTCCCAGAATTTCGGTTTCCCGTGGCGTTAGTTCAGAGAAGGGTGTAGTCACCGGCTCTTTTTTCTCGTGGACATTGCCCTGGACCGCACGCGCCAGAATCGGCGCCAGATCCGGCGCGACTACGGTTTTACCACTGACGATATCACGCAGAGCCAGTACCAGTTTATCCGGTTCCATGTCTTTTAACAGGTAGCCCTGTGCACCTTCACGCAGGGATTCGAGCAGGTCACTTTCTTCCGTACTGGTGGTCAGCATGACGATAGGCAGTGCGAGGTCATTTTGGCGTAGAAGTTTGAGAACCCCCAGACCGTCGATAACGGGCATACGCATATCAAGCAGAACGATATCGGGGTTCAATTCCTCAACCAGACGCAAACATTCCTGGCCTGAACCTACTGATGCTACGACTTCAATGCCTCGGCTTTCCAGCAGGGATTCGAGTCCGACCCGGAATAGTGTATGATCATCAATCAGAAGAACATGTAAGCTCATAGTCGTTATTTTACCCGTGCCTGTACATTGACCTTGATACCTGACATTTCCGGCGCTGGCAGTTCCGGATAATGGAAGTGCAGAAGGATGCGGGTACCTTCGCCCGGCTCACTTTCAAACTGTATCGTACCACCGATACGCTTGGCGCGTTCTTCCATAATACTCAGCCCCAGGTGGTCACTCGAAGTTCGATCAGACTGGGGGGCGATGTTCATGCCCACTCCGTCATCTTCAATCAGGATACGGCAATCACCCTGGGTATCGCTGCGCATAAAAACGCGCACCGCATGTGCCTGACTATGCTTGCGGATATTATTGAGGGATTCCTGGATGATTCGCAGGGCCTGCATTTCAATATTGGCGGGAAGCTGCAGCACATTCCACTCTTTTTGCAGAAAAATGGAAATTTCACTTTGGTTGCGAAAACGGTTAACCAGATGTTCTACCGCCGGGATCAGTCCCCGTTTATCAATGGGCGCACGGAAGTGGGTGATTAATTCACGCAGCTCGGCATAGGCTTCATCGAGATTGTTCTCGATTTTTTCAAGTTCAGACCAGATTTCCGGTTCCTGTCCCCGGCGCAGGGTTTCATCCAGTACCCGTACCTGAAAACGCAAACTGGCCAGCGTCTGTGCCAGTGAGTCGTGTAGCTCATGCGCGAGACGGGTACGTTCTTCCATAATAGATAGACGCTTGGATTCGTTGTCCGTGCGCGCCTTGTCAATGGCCATACCCAGATGCCGGCCAATATTGGTCAGCAGAATAGTCATGTCTTCAGGGTTGGGCAGTTTGCTGTTTTCGACAAATAAATTATAAACGCCGAGGATTTTGTCGCGGTATTGCAGGGGCACGGCAATCATGCCGACATCATCGTCCTCAAAAAAGGCGCGCCCGATAATCTTATCGCATTTGCCGATTTTCTGATAATAGACATCGCCTTCACGATAGGCGCTGCCACAAAGACATTGTTCGGAAGGTAGCAGTTGTTCCTTTTGAATCAGTTCTTCGTCCAGTCCCAGACTGGAAATCAGTCGCATCTGCCCATCTTCGGTTACCAGACGCACCACAGCCGCACGGGCATTGACGACATTGGTCAGTGTGCTGAGGAAGCGGGTCAGGAGTTCATCCAGATCACGGGAGCTGTTGATACTCGCAGCAACGTCATAGACAATTTCCAGGGTGTGATCTTTCTGTTCGATATCCTCGACATGTTGCGCAACCAGCTCGTGCATGTTGTGAGTCAGGTTTTCCAGTTTCTCAGCGATGTTGTTGATGTTTTTTGTCAACGTATTTTCAATTGGATTTTTCCTGCTGAGGGGCAGGTCAGGCATACGCGCCTCAAAATTACCTGCAAGAATGTTGGTTGACCATTCATTGAGCGTCAAAAGAGACTGATTGGGAGGTTTGTTTAATTGCAGGTAAAGGCGTAGAAGCAGTGCCATGCAAAGTAGGCCCAGTGAAACGAACAGAACTGTGAACAGCGTGCTGTCGAGTTGATGTCCAAACAGGCCCGTCAGTAATAGACAGAAAACAAGAAACAACAGGATTCCGGTTTCCCGTTTCAGGTGTGAGAGGCTGGACAGTACCGGCATCTGGCCAGGGCCGGACTCTATTGTATCCATAGTATCTGAATCGTAAGCTACAGAAATTTTTTCTGAAAGGCTGGATGGCAAAACTTTACTCACTCAATCAGGATGAACAGCCGAAGTATATGACATCTG
>DRJN01000017.1 GCA_011052165.1 Gammaproteobacteria bacterium | reverse complement strand
CGATATGAAGGTGATCGGGATTATTGTCATATTGTATTAAGCCCGATCTATGCGCAAGTGCGCTTTCGCAGTCATGCACAAGATGTGTTTGCCCGGTGTCCTGAGTGTGGTCGGCGTGATACTGATTGGCCGGCGCTGATTGAACGCTGGCAGACAGATACCTTTCTGAAAAAATATGTTTGTCCCTATTGTGACAAAAGGATGTCGTTGTATGATTTAGGTTGGCGGCAGCTGGCCGGTTTCGGTCGCTTTTTTATTGAGGTATTCAGTATTTTTCCTCAAGAAGGGATTCCCAGCGGTCATCTTCTGTCGGTGCTGGAGAACGCCTGCGCTCAGCCCTGGACATATTTTTTTACCAATCGTTGATTTGTTGATTGACATGTTGAAAATCCGGCGTAGACTTTTGTCCATGTTTAACCTGATGAACAAAGCCATTTTCATTTCATGCCCGCGCCTGCACAAGATCTGGGTATGTCTGCCGTGGCTTGAGACAACGTGACGTAATTATTTAACATACAACGCGCATTATTCAAGAGCCACAATTCCTTACCGGATTGTGGCTTTTTTTATTTTAACGGGAGAGAAGGGCATGCCGGTTTCTGCGGCTTATATCGGGATCATACTTATCTGGTCAACCACTCCGTTAGCTATCAAATGGAGTGCCGAGGATGTGGGTTTTCTGTTCGGCGTATTCTCACGCATGTTGCTGGGGGCGCTGATCTGTATTGCCTTGGTCACGGTGCTGGGTCGGAAATTACCGCTGCATCGCCGTGCCCTGCATGCCTATTTGGCGGGAGGGCTGGGCGTATTTGGCTCCATGCTCTCTGTTTACTGGGCCGCGCAGTATATTCCTTCGGGATTGATCTCGGTGTTGTTTGGCTTGACACCTATTGTTACGGGATTGATCGCTGCCGTGTTTTTGGGGGAAAAAGCGTTTACGCCCAGCCGTTTGCTCGGCATTGGACTCGGCATTACTGGGCTGGTGTTAATTTTCGCGCAAAGGCTTAATTCTGGTGATCATATGATTTGGGGGATAGCCGGGGTATTGTTGGCCGTCGTATTACATTCCACCAGTGGAGTCTGGGTAAAGAGCATTGGCGCCAAAATGTCTGCGTTGGAAGTGACCACGGGTAGCCTGTTGTTTTCCGCCCCCCTGTATTTTTTGATCTGGCTGATCTTTGATGGCCAGTTGCCAGCGAACATCAGTACTCGCGCTGTTGGCGCCATACTCTATCTGGGTATCTTCGGTTCGGTGCTGGGCTTTTTAATGTACTTTTATGTGTTAAAACATATGGAAGCCAGTCGCACCGCATTGGTAACATTAGTCACGCCGGTGCTGGCGTTGTTTATCGGTCATCACTTCAATCATGAAGTTCTGAATGTGGATGTCTGGTTGGGGTGTGCCTGTATTCTTTCCGGTATGCTGCTCTACCAGTGGGGACCGAAGCTGGATGCTTTTTGTTCTCAGTAGGAGGGAGCTGGCGTGAAGGTGCGAGATTTTGTCGTAGTCCAAAATCCCCTGTTAATTCCGGTCTGATATGAGTTAGGTCAATATTTTAAAGCCTGTAATTTGCTAGCATAAATCTCATATTCGACTTGGGCCTGAGCCGTTTATTGCTTCAAATAGAGCATGGACCAATTTTCTCATAAACAATGGAATGATGAGTAAAATAAAATTATTCAGTCTTTTCTTTTGCCTCTCATTGCTGCTGGCCTGTGCCACGCAGGAAAAAACAGAGAAGCCGAACCGGGCGCCGTTCTGGCCATCCTTGCCGGACCGGCCTCGTTTTGAGTATGAGCTGACCTTGCGCAGTGACTTAAGCATTATTAAAAGAGGGGCGTTTGATACGTTCAAGGCTGCGGTAACGGGGGAACGTGAACATCCCCGAATCGAACTTATAAAACCGCTGGATGTTGCTGCGTACAAGGGACGCATTATCGTTAGTGATAGCGTCATGCGCCTGGTTTATCTTTTTGATGTGCCTTTGCGTCTAACCGCTGTCTTCGGTACTAAAGGTAAAGGCAAACTACAAAAGCCACTGGGCGTGGCCATTGATGGCAACATAAATTTTTATGTTGCCGACGCCGGTAGTCGTAGCATAGTTGTTTATGATTCCAGGGGTCACTATAAGAACCGGATTGGAAAACCCGGCGATCTCATAAAACCTACCGATGTGGCGGTGAATCGGAATGGAAGTCGCATCTATGTCGTTGATGCAGGAGGCCTGGATAGCCGGCAGCACCACATTGTGGTCTACAATGCCAAAGGTGAGAAACTTTTTATAATAGGTGAGCGGGGAACTTCAGCGGGTAAATTCAATTTACCCACCCATGCCGCCGTTGCGCCGGATGGCACTCTCTATGTATTGGATACGGGTAACTTTCGGGTTCAGGCGTTTGATGCCAATGGAAAATATCTTCGCGGCTGGGGCGGGTTGGGGACAGGCTATGGGCACTTTGCCAGGCCGCGAGGGATTGCCGTTGATAATAATGGCAATGTTTATGTTACGGATGCAAGCTTTGGTAATGTGCAGATATTTAATCCAAAGGGACAGTTGTTGATGGCCCTCGGCCAGGGGGGCGTTAAAGATCGTATGGGAGTTTATTCACTTATCGCCGGTGTTTCAGTTGATGAAACAGGCCGCATCTATATTGTCGATCAGCATTTTCAGAAAGTAGAAGTTATCAAGCGCCTGACTCAAAAAGAAGGCGAAGCCATCATGCGGGAATTTGGGATTAAGCCTCAGCACTGATGCTTGCGATATTGTTTATGCACCATTCTTCCTGGGCTTGGGCAGGCGTTTCTAATCTCCGAGATTGATTTATTTTGCGGCATTCCCGCGTATTCTTCCCAAGGCTATTTATTATGACAGGTCAGGCAAAGCGTTGATTGATCCTTGACCCGCAGGAATGAGGGGATCAGAGGTCCGCCATGTTTACCATTGACCGGGGCGCTGTTAACAGGCGTACCATGCGGGTTATGGCAGGAGGCGCATTCTACTTCATAACCCTGGCCGGAATTATAAAAACGCAGCTCATTGCTGTCTGCGCGGCCATTGCTATTGGTGTCGTAAAAACTGAGATTGCCGGCCGTTCCTGTCGTGGGATTAAAATCGTAAATCGTGGTATCGGGTAATGAGACGCCAACGGGATGATCATCCCGCAGATCGGTACCGATCAGAAAGGCAGTAAAATCAGGCGCAAAAGGATTAGTCGATGTATGGCACAACAGACAATCGCTAAGTTTAGCGTGCATTATGGGCGAATTATCCGGCCAGCTACTTAGAAAAGCGTCATTCTGGGCTGTTTGCTGAGTGGGATCGTAGGATTTTGAGCCAGGACGGTTGGGCATGTTGATAATCGAGTCTATGGCTACGGTACCATCGTGGCAGGATAAACAGATCAGTGAGTTCACCCCTGGGGCGCTGGCAGTCTGGCCCGAGGTTAAGGGTTTATTGTAAACGGTATAGCTTGTACCAGGATTAGTACGGTTCCAGAGGGGCGCGCCGATAGTGGAGTTCGCCCCATGTGGCGTGTGACAGTAAACACAAACCTCAGCATAATCATTCCGGGCGCTATCCATATTAACCGAAGCGCCCCCCAGGTAACTCATGGTCATATTATGGCGGGTATTGACGATGCTATCGGTGTTGCTTGCTTTACTGTTCGGATCCCAACCATCAGCGAGCACCATGTTTGTGCCTGTGATCGCCAATACTGCGCTAATAATCAAACTTTTGGACTGCTTAGATGAACGAATAGAATCCATTTACTCTGGCCCCATGCAGACATAGCCTAAAAAATTAAGTGTATTATTATTGTGATAATGCTTATTGTATTGAGCCAGTGGTCTGCACTATGCATGCCAGACATATAAGTG
>DRJN01000016.1 GCA_011052165.1 Gammaproteobacteria bacterium | reverse complement strand
CAACGCTTAATCTGATGCCACAAACGATTATTGGAAACTGGCTTGAACAGCTTACCCGCAGTGTTGCGAAGCGGGATCTGACCGCGCACATGAGGCTGGTCTCGGAACGGGTACAGGTTTATGGCCTCCCCGGTGGGCAGATCATCGATTACAGGCAATGGAAAAAACGGCGCCATACAGAATTCAGCCAGGCCCAGTTACTGGCCCTCTCCTACCGGCTCCTGAACATCAAAACCATCACCCCCCGGCGGCTGGGATTTCATGTCGAAGAAATCATGCAGGCTTGCAACGGCATGTGCATTTTCATCGATAAGGATATTATTCTTGAACGCGAAGCCGACGATCACTGGCGTGTGGTCGAGGAACACATTCATCACTGGAAACTTGAACAAGCAAAAAAATATCATGAGTGACAAAACCTACCGAACTGAACATGACAGCATGGGTGAACTACAGGTTCCCGCCGATGCTTTGTACGGTGCGCAGACCCAGCGTGCCGTGGATAATTTCCCCATCAGCGGCCGACCTATGCCTGCCGCCTTTATCCGCGCCCTGGCTCAGGTCAAACATGCCTGCGCCGTGGCCAACGAAAAACTCGGCCTGCTGGAGGCTGACAAGGCGGCGGCCATCAAAAAAGCCGCCCTGCAAATTACCGAAGGCCGCTATGCGGATCATTTTCCCGTCGACATTTTCCAGACGGGTTCCGGCACCAGTACCAATATGAATGCCAATGAGGTCATCGCCCGGCTAGCCGGCCGCGAGTCGGGCCTGAGCATTCATCCCAATGATCACGTCAACATGAGCCAGAGTTCCAATGACGTAATCCCGACTACGATTCATGTCAGCGCCTGTCTCGAAATCAACCGCAGGCTGCGCCCGGCTCTGCAACATCTGGCCAATACGATTGAAATTCGTGCCGAAGAACTGAAAAACGTGATCAAGACTGGCCGCACCCATCTAATGGACGCCATGCCCGTCAGTCTGGGGCAGGAACTCATGGCCTGGAAAGATCAAATCGAGCAGGCGCTAACGCGCATTGATGCCAGCCTGCCGCGTCTCTATGCCCTGGCTCAGGGTGGCACCGCAGTGGGTACCGGCATCAACGCCCATTCCCAGTTTGGCGCACAGGTTGCCATCGAGCTTGCACGTGAAACAAAACTGCCGTTCACGACCATGCACAATTATTTCACCGGTCTTGCCAGCCAGGACAGCGCTGTGGAAATGAGCGGTCAGTTGAAAACGCTGGCCGTAAGTCTGATGAAGATCGCCAACGATTTGCGTTGGATGAACAGCGGCCCGCTCGCAGGCCTGAGTGAAATCACCCTGCCCGCCCTGCAACCGGGCAGTTCGATCATGCCGGGAAAAATCAATCCGGTCATTCCCGAAGCTGTGACCATGGTCTGCGCCCAGGTCATGGGTAACGATATGGCGATCACCCTCGGCGGCCAGTCGGGCAATTTCCAGCTAAACGTTATGCTGCCACTGATTGTATACAATCTGTTACAGAATACCGAATTGCTCAGTAATGCTGCGCGTTTGCTGGCCGACAGGGCTATTGATGGTTTTAGCGTCAACCACGACAACATCAACCAAGCGCTGTCTAAAAACCCGATTCTGGTCACCGCCCTGAACCGGGTGATTGGCTATGAAAAAGGCGCTGCGATTGCAAAGAAAGCCTATGCCGAGAAACGCCCTGTCATGGAGGTGGCGCTGGAGATGACCGAACTTGATGAGACCGAACTCCGCCGTCTTCTCGATCCGGCCAAGCTCGCGCAAGGCGGGATTGACTGAATCTTGCCCGCATGTGCAAAAAATAAACCTTGCCAGGTTGTTCCGGTTTTTTTATCTGACTTATAATGGTATAAAATAGCAAACCTTAAACCATAAGGACAAGCACATGGATGCCCTTGAAGGCCTGAAAAAACAGGCTAAAAGCGTACTGAAAAACCGAGAACAAGCTACCGGCAAAAACGAATCACTGGCGGCCTTTCGCCATAGTGAAGTCACCAACAGTCTGGAAAAAATTCATGAATATCTGAATGCGTTCCTGGAACAGCTCCGTATCGTCAATCCGTCTATCGAAGTCAATCTTGAAATTAATAATGCCGGCCGCGTTGAGGGTCTTGTTCCTGGAAACTATCGCCTTTACACCGAAAACACCTTTGACCAGCTCAGTGTCGGCTTCAGTTTCATTCTTCAGTGTAACAAACAACGTTGCCGACTTACCGGCATTAAAGAAGCTGAACGCGAAAAGCTGGAAAACAAAGCGCACCATCTTGGCCTGGAGATTAGCCGCCAGTCTGATGGCGAGGTCGAAATTAGCGGACAGCTCTCATCCAGTCTCGTATTCAGGTCAAACTATGCCAGACGACTGGTTAATCTAACTATCAGCAATATTCGGAGCAGTGATCTGCAAACCCACGAAATCGATCCTGACAGCACCGACAAGGTTTTCATGGATAACCTTGGCAATTACCTGCTCCATCGTGACAATGATTTCATCAAAAATATGATACAGCAGGAAAAAAGTTCAACCTGCATTCAGGCCTATATCAAAGAGCAGGACGAACCGGAACCCACGCTGACTGAAATGATGGAATCATCCCTGATTAACAGCCTGTTCAAGGAGCGCCAGCAACTCTACCTGACCTATCATGAACGTATCAAAGAACTGACTTCCCGCGATGACAGCATCACCCTCGGGCGCAGCAATACATGTGATTTTATTGTAGAATCTGACTGCGCCTCACGCCAGCATGCCAGCCTGACCTATCGCAGGGGAAAATTCATCGTGTCCGATCACAGCACCAATGGCACTTTCATCAAACCTCAGGGCAGCAAGGAAATTTATATACACCGGGAGGATTACCCCCTCAACGGCTCAGGTTTCATCAGCCTGGGCGAATCCATCTCGGTGGACAATGAGCATCTGATTTATTATTCTTGCCAATGATGCGCTGCCTGCTATTCCACAAAAACACAAAACCCGCCTCTGAAAAATATTTTCTGAGCGACGTCCGGCGACCAACAAAGCCGCATGAATGAAATAACCCTCCTGCGACCTGATGACTGGCACCTGCATGTGCGCGACGGTGAAGTGCTTAACGATGTTATTCCTGACAGTGCCCGCTGCTTTGGTCGCGCCATCATCATGCCCAATCTCAAACCACCGATCACTCGCGTCGCCCAGGCGCTTGAATACCGCCAACGCATCCTCTCTGCGGTGCCGGAAAACAGCCATTTTGAGCCATTGATGACGCTCTATCTCAACGCTAATACCACGGCCGAAGAAATTACGCATGCAGCAGACAGTGCTCACATCCATGCCCTCAAATATTATCCTGCCGGCGCCACCACCAATTCCGATACGGGGGTGCCTTGCATTGAAAGCGTTTATTCTGCCCTTGAAGTCATGGAAGAAAAAAGGCTGCCTCTACTGGTGCACGGTGAAGTCACCGATAGCAACGTTGATATTTTTGATCGCGAAGCAGTTTTTATCGACACCGTACTGACTCCACTGTTAAAACGATTTTCAAAACTGAATCTGGTACTGGAACACATCACCACCTCACACGCGGTGGATTTCGTCACCGCCATGCCGGATACGGTCGCCGCCACCCTCACCCCGCACCATCTACTGATGAACCGTAACGATATTTTCAGGGGCGGTATCCGCCCACATCATTACTGCCTACCCATTCTGAAACGAGAAAAACACCGTCAGGCACTGATCGGCGCCGCCATCAGTGGCAATCCAAAATTCTTCCTTGGCACCGACAGCGCACCGCATGCAAAACAGACCAAGGAAAACGCCTGCGGCTGCGCCGGCATGTACAGCGCCCATGCGGCGATTGAACTGTATGCCGAGGTTTTTGATGAGGCTAATGCGCTGGACAGGCTGGAAGCTTTCGCATCTTGCTTTGGTCCGGACTTTTATCATCTTCCGCGCAACACCCAAACCATTAAACTGCTTAAAGATGACTGGGTGGTTCCCAAAAACATCCCTTTCGGCGAAAACAAACTGATCCCGCTACGTGCCGGCGAAACCGTTCACTGGAAACTTGCCTGACCCTTTCCCCTCTTATCCTGCTCCAGTTAACCTTTGGGCAATTTTTTTTGTGCCATTTCAACCATAGTCTCAAGACGCACAAACCTTTTATCGATTTCAACAGTACGGTCACTCAATTTTTCTGTTTGTTCATTGAGCCGCTTCACTTCATCCGTCAGTTTAAGAACGTCTATTAAAATATCTTTCCAACTCGCCATTATGCGTTCACCACATTAAGCGACTTAAGGATGCCTGCCATCTTTTTGTTTGTCTTTTTAGTCGCTGATATCGCGTCTTTAAGCCTCTCGTGGACTAACTGCATCAGCTCAGGAGCCTCCATATCTCCCGCGCCATGGGGGTCATAGGCCTCAATGGCCTGACGAACGATGTCAGCGGCAGAGGTTCCTCTTGAACTGGCCAGTCTCTCAACTTTTTTAACATTGTCCTCAGAGACAAGATACTGCTTTCTAACTAAATTTGTTTGGGTGCGCATGAGAACCTCGTAATTTAGTATCACTCACACCAAGTATACACATACACACCCTCATACACAACATTTAATATTTTCGGACCAAGCCACTCTCCCAAAATATTACTATTTTTCGTTGCATAAGTATTTGCACCATAGCCCCCTCTCCCTCCAAAATAAAAGGGGACAAATAAAAGAAAGGGGACAGATTTATTTTTCGTATTTTTTCAATTCGTAAAGCAATTAGAAAATAAATCTGTCCCCTTTTCTCTCTTTTCTCTTAAAATAAATCTGTCCCCTTTTCTCCTTTCCTTAAAATAAATCTGTCCCCTTTTCTCAAATAAATCTGTCCCCTTTTCTTTTGCTTTTCTTTCCTTTTCTTTCTTTTCTTTTTGTCCCCTTTTCTTTTTGTCCCCTTTTCTTGCCCTTTTCTATCCGTCATTCCTATTCATTTAGTTACCGGCATCGATGATTTTAATGCCATATTTAGGAATTTCTGTATCCTTCGTCAGGATTTCCAGCCCCTCTGCCTGGGCTTGAGCAACAAGCATTCGATCAAATGGATCACGATGTATGTCGGGCAGTTCTCCTGCGCGTTCGCCATGAAACGTTGTGATTGGTAATGGCTCGAACCCTTCTTTATCCATGATGCCATCTATATCATCCGGGGCCGACAATAACCCTTTTTCTTTTTTTATTGAAATTTCCCATGTGGTAGCGGCGCTTACATAGATCGTGTTCCTTTCGTCGGAAATGATTTCACGCGCACTTTTCCCCAATGCTTTATGATCTGCCAACCACCACAACAACGCATGCGTATCTAATAAAACCCGTCTCACAGTTTACCTTCAAACGCATCAATAACATCGTCAGGCATGTAATCGAAGCGCTTGGAGATCCGAATGCGTCCCTTATACCTGCCGGGCTTTCTGGGTTTACCAACCTCTTTATGGGGCAATAAATCCAAATAGGGTTTGCCCGACTTTGCAATCACGACTTTAACCCCAGACCAGGCATTTTCACCTAACTGGGACAGCCTGGATTTTGCCTCATGCATATTGACTTGTACGGTTTTCATATAACATCCTTAATTTAGCTAGACTTAGCTAAGTGTATGCCGATCATGCCACCCAGTCAATTATTCTCGCAGGGCAAGATCATTTAAATCGTGTCTTGCCCATAGCCTGCATTAAAACATACGTGTCGTCATCGGCGCTGCCGTAGAGCATATCATTATCCGTACCGCCATCGAGCAAGGCATGACTGTAAAGAGCAGAATTATGATTATAATCAGAGTCCGCTCGAATCACGTCATTACCCGCCCCCCGCCCCCGCTGATGACATCATTCCCGCCATCAATAAACCATCGCCCCCGGTCGAGGTGAAGAAGTCATGCACCCCCAGAAAAACACTGGCGTCATTAGGCTCCGCTTAATCACCAGTTTGAATATTTACGTTTTATGTCAGTGCAAAGTATAGCGCCAGTCCTGATGGGACCTTAAATTTATATAAAATCCCACCCTTCATCATTTCGGCGCCTCTCAGGCGGGGCCGCTGAAAAACAGATAAAAAACTGACTATTCAGAAGAAAAAATAGAACCCATCTGGTATCGTGACTCTATATTGTATTATCTTTTTTTGCTTTT
>DRJN01000015.1 GCA_011052165.1 Gammaproteobacteria bacterium | reverse complement strand
ACGGCATCGACGGTGTCGACGCTGGCAAAGCTCGCGTACTGGAGCCGGTTGCAGGCTGACACCGGGCGCTGAACCGTGGTCTGGAGCTCCGTCCCTGCCTCGTTCAGGGTATAACTGGTACCCGGGTCCAGTGCCGCCAGATACCAGCGATCACCATATTGGCCGTCGTCGAAATGGTCACGGAACAGCACATAGTTCACGCCCCCAACCCCTTCAGGTTTGCTGAGAGCACTCTGTGGGTCGGTGCCGGCCCTGTATTCCTCACCGGTGGTGATGCCATCCAGGTCCGGATCACCCGCAGGGTCGCTCACGCTGTTCGCCGTCTCCCAGACATCCGGCAGGCCATCGGTATCCGCATCGGCGATCAGCGGGAGATAGACCACGGTCACGTTATCCGTCGTCTGGTTGGCTGAGGGACTGCCATCGGTGGCGATGACGGTGAAGTTATTGGTTCCAATGGCCAGGCCGAGGTTCAGCGACCAGTTGGCGGTACCCGCACCGGTTGCGGTCCCGTTATCGGCTGGGAGCATGTTCACGCTCACCGTGGCGATGCCGCTGTCGCCCTGCCCGGCGTCCGTGGCCGTGCCGGCCACCGTGATCGAGGCGCTGCTGGTGACGGTGCCATTGAGCGGACTGGTGATGGTCAGCGTGGGCGCCAGTTGCTCGGCGATGGTGGTCGTTCTGGAAAGGATGTTGCCGACTGCATCATAGGTATACGCGATCACCTGCTGGCCGTTGTTGTAGCTGGCTTCGGTGAGACGGTTGAGGTTGTCGTAGGTATAGGATACCGGCGCGGCAAAGGCCTGTGAGCACAAGGCGAGTGCGAGCAAAAGACCGGCAGTGGGCCAGCCGCCTTTTGAAGGCTTATTCGAATTGTTTGTTGCTTGTATCACGTGCTTTTCCTGTTGTAGGTATCATACGCTGAATCCTTCCGTTGCCGTCTTTCCCTTTCTTCATGGTTTAAATCAAGTCTGATCCTATTGATTCGCCATGGGCATATCGCAGCCGCCGGCGCTTTTATCAATTTAAAGCCATACAGTTACCCAAGGCACCTTCCTGGGACAATAGCTGCAACACAGTTACGTTACTGATGGTTTCCTTTTGGGCACCGGCAGACAATGGTGCTAAAGCGCAAACAATAAACCCTATATAAACAATCAATCGCTTGTACATAAAACTCTCCTTAAAATAAATCTGTCCCCATTTTTCCAGTTAATCGCTCCTGTCCCAGATTTTCAGTATCATGGTCGTTCGCGGATCAGGGTTGGCGTATTCGACGCCATAACCCGCTGCAAGGCTTTCTCATACTGCGGTGATCCACGATACCCTAACGTTTTCGCCTGCTTCCAGTTCGTCGTAGCCTGCGCATACTCACCTTTTGCGAAACGGGCAAGCGATAAATTGTAGTGTGCCAGCCCGGAATCGGGGTCCAGGCGCAATGACTTCTGGTACCAGGAAATCGCTGTGTCGAAATCTTTCTTCAGGAAATAGGTATAGCCAATATTGTTGTGCGTTATAGGCTCTTTCGGTCTGATCGCCAGCGCCGCCTGAAACTCGGCCAGCGTCTGTTCCAGCGCGCCGGTCTGACCATAGACAAGGGCCAGCTGGTAATGCGCATCAAAAGAGTCGGGCGCCTGAATAAGCGCTTTCTTTAAATGCTCCAGCGCCAGCTTCGGTTGTCCGTTATTCTGATAGGCAGTCCCGAGTTGCGTGTATAAAACGGCATCAGACACGCCAAGTTCAAGCGCCTTTTTGAACGCGGTAATAGCCTGCCGATACTGCTGGCTCGCAAGATATAGCCGACCCAGTTCATTCAACAAATCCGGGCGAGCGGGTTCTAAATCGAGCCCTTTCTTCAGCGCCTGAATCCCCTGCTCGTTTTGACCCATGGCGTGGTACACGCTTGCCAGAAGCCTATATAACTCCGCCTGCGAAGGCTCAATCTCAATGGCTTTAAGGCTGTGATCAAGCGCTTCTTTTTTGCGCCCAAGCTTCATATACGTGACTGCGAGTAGTTGATGTACTTTACGATTGCCTGGTTTAATCCGGAGCGTTTCATTCGCCTCTTTCAAGGCGGATACAAGATCACTACGATCATGGTACAGGCGGGCAAGTTTAAAATGCGCCTCGAAACCGTCTGGATTGATCTCCAGTGCCTTCCTGTATTGGGCGATAGCTTCAGCATCCCGCCCCTTTTTATGGTGGATTTCTGCAAGCGCCATGTGACTATCGTAGGTTGGCGCGATACGAACTGAAGCGCCGAATTCCGAGGCCGCCAATTCGATCGCTTCAATGCTGTAGTAGCACAAGCCAATGTTGTAATGCCCCTCAGCATTAAGGTCTACCTTATCCGCCATCAAATCGCAGACCTTGCGTGCTTTATCGGTGCGACCTTGCCGGTGATAGGCCTTGGCCAATATGCCATAAGCCTGCCCTTTTGCCGGCGCCAGGCGGATCGCCTCGCGCGCCAATGGGATCGCGCGCGCGTATTGACCTTGCCTCACATGCACATCCGCCAGTAGCCAGTAGGCTTCGTCATAAGCAGGCAACAACTCAATCGCCCGCTTATAGTATTTTTCGGCAGACTCGAAGTCTTCCATATTCCGGTATGTGGTCCCCAGCCCGATATGAGCATTGAATTTTCCTGGCGCTATAGCGATTGCTTTTTGATAGGCCTTGATCGCCTCCTGATTGCGTCCGAGCTCGCGATACATACGCCCCGATTGTGAGTGCAGAAAGTAGTCGTCTGGAAAGCGTGTTAGCGCCTGTTCATAGAGCAATAACACCTCGGCTGGCCGCCCAAGCGCGCTTAACGTCCAGCCAAGACTCTTGTAATACGTCTGATTATCAGGCTCGGCCTTGATCGCGCTACGGTATTGCGCAACGGCATCCACATAGTGTTCCTGCGCCAACAGCAGATCGCCCCGAAAAGAAAACGCCGTCCCGCTGGCCGGTAATTCCCGTTCAATCCGGTCCACAATCTTGCTCGCTCTGGCATAATCCTTGTTGGCCAGATAGGTGCGAAACTGAATAGCCTCTATTCCATCAATATCCGGAAACCGTTTGGCCAGCGTTTCGGCGACAGTAACTGCGTGTTCGTAGTCATTGTTGGCGTACGCGATCTCGAGGCCTGCTATCAGGCCATACCAGCCATCGGGTTCAGCACCAAACGCCTGGTCGTAGACCGCCTGCGCCCCTTTGGTCCGCCCCATATCCAGTAACAGCCCGACCCTGAATCCGTTGGCCGCATCGCGCAGCTCTCCCGGCTGTCCCTTGATAAAGGCATCAATGGCGTCGTAGGCTTTCTGTAACTTGCCCTGCTCACGGTACATCGCAGCCAGGTACTCGTATACGCCCACTTGGTCTGGATGTAATACCAGCAACTGTTCCAGATCATCGATCGCCTTTTCGTGTTGATTCTCCTCCCACTTCGCCAATGCCTCTATGAACATCGCTGCGGGAATGCGATCATATTTTTTGCCTGCACTTGCACTCAGCTCGCGGGCGCGCGTGAGATCACCCTTCGCCAGAAACAGCTGCGCCTGCCAAATTCGGGCTACAGCATAATCATGATCTTTATCCAGTGCCTGCCTAACCGTCCCGAAGGCGCTTTCAACATCTCCTTGCGCGCCCTGAACAATCGAATGCAACAGGTAGAAGGCCGCCTCGTTCGGGTATTGGTCCAGAAGTATCGCAATATTTTTCTCGGCCTCCTCGAACCGCCCCGCCGCAAAATCCGCCTCAGCCTCGGCGAAAACCTTCATGTTCTCATCGCCTTCGATCACCCGGCGCGCACGACCTTCGACCTCGTCGATGAACAAAAACCATTGCATGGATGCATCTGTCTTTCGCCAGGCCACCTTGAACGGTTCAACCACTTGCTCCCTCACGACATCCAACCAATCGTTGGAGCGCTCCGACTCCTCAGCTTGAGCTGTAGAGGCCAGAAGCATGGCGCATAAGAATGCGATGATCTTTAATCCGTTGTTCATGGTTATTCCGGTTCGTTCAACTCCGTTTCATGATGAGAAAATAATTCTGTCCCCATTTGTCCCGTGTCCCCATTTGTCCACAGATCGACTTATAGCGCCGATGTGATCTTTACTAATTTTGATACCGCATCTTCCAGTATTTCACCAGTAACATTCTTTCCTAACGTTGCAGGTGAAATACTGATCTCCACCGATTTTCCGTTACTCATGATTTTATTAAATCCCAATTCAAATAACCTTAAAATGCTTTCTATCCCTACTCTGTTTTTTAAATCTTCCGACACACCTTCAAGGTTTGGATCACATAATTCAAAACAATAATCTGTTTCTTTCTCAACTATTATTCTTACATTTGATTTATGGCCAACAGTCCCTGGCCCAGTTGCCGAACCGCCAGAATAGCCATCTTCAAACGAAATCACATATGCCACATGCCCTTTCTCTCCTACTATTAACTTCCCATTCCTTTTAGCATTTAAGCGGGATGCTATTTTATCTAATTTTCTATATTTAATTCTTTGCGTAAAAAACCATGCCGCAAAGAAAACCAATAAAGCATAGACATAATTCAATTCATTAGTTAAAAATTCTTCCATACATGAATTAGAAGCACTTAACCGTGCAGCCTCCATTACCCCTATTGCCTCTATTACTTCTATCAATTAGTCCGGTGACCGGCTGGAAAGTTGGCGCAGGTGCATTCAGTTCATTTAAAAAGTCTCTCCCTTTATCAATAGCAATGCTCGCACCACTACCTAAGGCACCAAAAAGCGATGGCGGTGGTGGTCCACTTGTTGAGAAGCCCACAACAAAGTCAATTGCGTTTTCAAGGGTTGCAGGATTAGCCAATATTGCTGTTGTAGCGGGACGGGTAGCGAAGTATGTCCTGGCCGCATTAAACCCAGCCACCGCACCGCGTGCTACAAC
Organism: Gammaproteobacteria bacterium; assembly: GCA_011052165.1. GTDB lineage: Bacteria > Pseudomonadota > Gammaproteobacteria > UBA6429 > Thiohalophilaceae > JAADGZ01. The sequence goes on along the minus strand of DRJN01000015.1, from coordinate 786 downwards.
TGGCGCTGCGATACGCGCGCCTTGAATGAGCAGTCGTCCAGCAATGAATGCACAGGGCACACAAGTTCCGGATGGGTCAATGTTGCTAATCGGATTTCCACCCACATAGGCGTATAAATTAACGTCACCTCCACCGAATCCTGTGGGATCTTCGGAGATAAAGCGGCTGGTACTCGGATCATAATACCGTGCCCGCATGTAGTGTCTCGATACTATAGCCATACGCACATTCTGGTCATCTTAGGTCAGGATGACGGTCGTAGAAGCCTTTCAGGTCTTCAAGCTCAACTTGGCAGATAGGACATATTTGGTCAGTTATTTCCTGTTGGTTGTAGGGTGTTCCACACTTTGGACATGCAACCACTTTTTCTAAGGACGAAACGACCTTTATAAATGAACCCTTAATCAGCATGGCGAGTCCGGCTGACACCCATATGCTCCCATAAATGTATCTCTTAGCCCCATGATAAAAAACACCACTTTCAGGCATAGTGCCAAAAATCAATATTGCAAGACCGTTTCCTAATACTGCAAAACCAAACCCAACAAGCAGCCTTCGGAGTGATTTTCTAGACACCTAACATAACTCCTAAAAATATAGAAAAACTAAATACCTCGACACCAGAATCTACTCACTTATCAAAAACACTTTATCCTGCAACCACTACTGCCAGAAAGCAGGTTCGGATTAGCCCCAAAACTGCTTGGTGTAATAAACGGGGGATCAGCGACAGAGGAACCAGGATTGCCTGATGTCAGTTCGCTAAAGACTTTGACGCCAGCGTT
>DRJN01000014.1 GCA_011052165.1 Gammaproteobacteria bacterium | reverse complement strand
TATCAATATCAGCAAGGATGGCAGAATCGCACAAAACAGAGCATCGCCAATAAAGGCGCCACTGGTAACACCATCGAAGCCAAGTATCTTGGCCATCGTGGTGCTTTTCAAATCCCAGATGTAACCGGCCATAAATTGATCAAACCAGCCATCCGTTACGCTCAATGATGCAGGCATGTGTTTGCTCAGGGCCGATGCCGTCCAGGCAGCCGGGACCAGCTTGTTGAGCCAGCCGCCCTGAGTAACGTAAAAAACCTGGGAAAAAGAAATAGACAAGATCACCAGCATGGAGCCGATATTGCCCTCACCGCATTTATATAAAGAACCCGAGGCACAACCACCCGCGAAAACCATCCCGAAGCCGAACACCGCGCCACCGATTAAACCATGCCAACCGATAGGACTAGGGAAATAAGTACTGACACCTATCACTTTGACCACAGCAGCGCTCAGTGAAAACAGGGCCACCGCAATCAGCACACCCACCGCCATGCGCGGCACGCCAACCGCAAACAAATCGCGCACCGCAGACGCCATACAGAAACGCCCATACTGCAAGAGGACACCATAAGCAAAACCAAACCACAGATAGACGAGCAAATATATCCAGCGAGTGTCCACACCAAGCGCCATGGCTGAGCCGATGCTAATCAGCGCCAGGATCGTCAATGCATAAAGATTACCTTTTCGCGCAAACCAGGCAAGTTCGCTATCGGTTGAATTATTAACCACGATCCCTTCCAACTCTTTGGACATCTACCATCTCCCAATGCTATAAATAACAATCGTCAAACTGACACAGATAGTTACGATCAGTCACCCGTGTCATCGATACCTTTACGCAAATAAATACTCCAGTAATCAGTCTCCTTAACCGTAATCAGGTGAGTACTGCCCAGGGTCAAGGTCATGGCGGGTATCGCCTCAATAGAACTCGGATTATCTATGAGCAATTCCAGCACCTCGCCATCCGGCATCCGCTCAAGCGCCTTCATGGTAAGAAGTTGCGGCCGTGGGCAAACCGCCCCGCGACAGTCAATAGCCACATGCACCTGAATCGGCCCGAGTTCACACACGTCCACGATTCGCCCGGCACAACTCTCCACCGCCGAGCGCGGCTTAATCTTCTTACCGAATAACCACATCATGCTTCCCTCGGGGCACTGCGGCATAGGCGCACCGCGAACACGCAGACCACCGATGCCTCATGCAATCCACCGATGACGCATTAAGACTTCCCCGCATCACAGGCGGATAGACTGCGATCCAGGGTTCTGCGAAATTGCTCGCACAAAGACATAAGCACCAACTATGCCAACACATAATATTCAATAATAACAATAAGATAGTAAATTAATCCCCGTAGTCCGATAACTCGAAATGCAACCGGGCGATAGTTCCAGGGCATTTTGCCGGATTTTGCAATCCAGGCATTATCGGTCTCATGATGGGTTCACTTTCAGCAGCTCAGCGGCCGATACAACCACGCTCTGGCAGGGGTAGGATACGGGTTAACCCTGCCTGATGCACGATCGCCGGTCTGGGGAGCTTCAGGGGTTTTATATTAATCGTTGCATAAATATTTGCATCATAGCCCCCTCTCCCTCTGGGAGAGGGTTGGGGTGAGGGGATAAAATACATGCGAATACTTATGCAACGATTGATGCTGACGCAGAAATACAGCGCCTCAAAACACCACTCAATGACGCGAATCTGATGCGAGAGAGGCGAAGGCCCTCATTCCCCACATTTCAGTCCGGGCACCTGTGAAGGCGCGATATGAAACTCCCCGTTATTCAGGCTTATCCAGCCGAGAAGCTGGCCAGCGGTTCATTCCCACGGGTGCGGGGAACACCAGTGCCGCTCCCGCCATACGCTCCACCGGAAATGGACGCAGAATATCTGGTGAAAATGCTGGGGCTGGAAATGTCTGATATCCCAGACTGTGATTTACAAATGCTTCAGCGGCACAAGACCCGTGAACTGGCTAAAACCGCCGTAAGATTCCGGAAAAATATGCCATACATTGGTGAAGGTGGCTGAATTTGATAAAGTATTCGCATGAATATTGAACAAGCGAAATATTTGGCGAATAGTGCCCGAATTATTGGCATGTCACAATTTGCTGCATACGGGTACAAGGCGCTGGTTTTGCCATCGGTTAAATGACCTGTTGTACTGGGTTCGGTGGCTGTTTTTCTGGTTATTGAAACCGTATCATATATGTTATTGTCGAGGGCAGAATGGTGAATGAGTATATTTTAATGATTATGGCGTTAATTGCGGTAGCTGGACTATGGGGAATATCATATATCCCAACTAAAAAGGATCATCATAAAAAGCCTCGAACCTGACAGTAGAACGTATAAAGCCATTAAAACTACCTGGTTCATCCCCACAGGTGTGGGGAACACGTTTCGCCCCTTGCGATATAAAAAGCTGAATGCTTAACTCGTTCCCACGCTCCGCGTGGGAATGCATAAGTGGTGGTCAGACTGCGTGGTTATGGAGTGCCAGTGGTGAGAGAGGTATGGGTTCCCACGCAGAGCGTGGGAACCAGAGAATAACCTACTTTTGCTAACCATAGCTTGACAGGCTCAGCTTTTGGGCTGGGTACAGATTGCACCAGACGTAGTAGGATTTCAGCGGTGGCGACATCGGTAAGCCGTTGCTTTCCATCGCTTGCCGTCATTTTCAACCGGTTACAATTTGTCACCAGTTGCCAGTTGCCTTCCTTGCCAAGACGCTGTTTTAACTTGTTCCAGTATTTACGTGCTGTTTGATAATCAGCCTGCTGGGTTAGCACCTGCACAATATCGATCACTGAAAACCACCAGATTTCCGACTCTTCATCATAAAGCCGACGGATTTGGTAATCTTCGAATAAGATCATATCAGTTTTCATTTGAATCACTCATTGTAATTTCTGCAGAAAAACCTTTGATATAATGGCCGGTCAATACTGGTAAATCCTGTAGTATGGATCTCATGATTCCAACTAATTATTAGTACCTTAGAAATGATTTTCTGTGTATTTTGCAGAAAATCATTTCGTGAAGGTACTTATACCCCTCAAGGGGGTACTGAACAGAGTCTTGTGGTTTATCCAGGTTAGGGCCTCTATGACTGAGAGATGAAATCTGACACGGATATGGCAGCAGATGGAAACTCTTTTAATATTTTTTTATCTTGAGTGACTAATTTTGTATCAAAATGATGAGCGAGCGCAACAAATTCACAGTCGTATGATGAGCAGTTACTTTCATCTATGAGTGCGAGTATCTGTGATGATGAAACATCATATTCATTTTGAATTATAATTGACTCAGCGGTATCTTGAAGCTGCATCGCTCTTTCAAGAGTGATGATTTTCTTTCTAAGGTAAAGAGCCATAACATTACGAAACTCACTTTTCCAAAGTATGGGTGCTGACCAATCAGGATCAATTTTATAAAGGCTTTCAACTAAATCTGTATACGAAGTCGGCAGTAGAAGATAAGAAATAATATTAGTATCAGCAATAATCATGGCCTTCCTTCATTGATGGCTTGGTCAATATCCTCTGTTGTAATGGTGTTAGGCTTAATCTGGGAGCGAATAGCTCGAATCGTGCTAAGCCGTTCATCCGGGCTGATTCGTTTGGGAAGTAGAGAACGTTTAAGGCACACAATAACCTCACTATTAATGCTTCTATGATGTTGTTTTGCAATGTTTTTTAGCTCATCGTAGAGATCATCGGGGATATTCTTTATGGTCAAAGCAGGCATAGTAAAGTTCTCCATCAATTACGCATGGTTGCATTATGGTTGCGAAATGCAACTTAATCAAGTG
>DRJN01000013.1 GCA_011052165.1 Gammaproteobacteria bacterium | reverse complement strand
GAGAGGAATCACACAGCAAGCTTCGCGCCCTGCTGGAATCCAGAACCCAAACACTATCATTGCTGAATGAGCTGGTAGCCATGCGACCGTTCAAGCCGGAGCCTGATGTACAGGCTTTGTTGCAGGAGTACTGCGAATCGCTGGTGGACTACACGGCCAGCGCCCATTTCCAGCTTTATAGTTATATCGAGGAAGGCAAGGAGCGGCGCGCTTCAGTCAGAGAACTGGCGGAGGCGGTGTATCCCAAAATTACCGCGGCTACTCAGCATATCCTGGATTTTAATGAAAAATATGATTGTGTTGATCAGTGTAACAATCTGGTTAGCCTGGACGATGATCTGTCGCAGATGGGTGAAATTCTGGCCAGCCGGATTCAGGACGAAGATCGGATCATCGAGTTGCTCACTCAGGAACGGGATGAATAACGAAGTCAGACCGGCCTGTCTTCAAGCACACAGCTGTAGAAACAGGGAGGTCGCGGCCTGATATTGGGTGGCGTATTTTTCCTCTTCACTGGCCAACTCCAGGATGGCCTGCTCCAGGCTTAGTTCTTCTACCTCGTAGACAGGGAGGCTTGGCGGTTGCTCGTTCATCGCTTTTTCTCCGTAATACCATACTAAAAATATATAACAATTAATGTTATATATCAAGAGAAAGCTATAACTATATGATTTTTGATTGAGTTTGAGTTCTCTGAATCGCCTGGAATTGACGATTTTTCACGTTGGCCTTCGCTGTTTGCGGGCTTCCGAAAGGTAGGCCCGGATATAGGCGGTGCGCCCCGTCTGATGACCAAAATAATAACCCGTATAAAAAATGCCCAGACAAATGATGCCAAGCGCGGAGAATGTCAACATAATGGGATTCCTGTGCTGATACGTCTGTTATAGATATCGGTTATTGTTGCGACAGGTTGAGGCTGTAAATGAAATTGTGAGCGGATTCACAAAAGTACGGGGAGGTATTCGGGAGGCTCAGGTACAGTTTTCCAGGCAGGCGCGAGGAACGGGGTGGGCGGAAAGTCGCTGAGGCTGACTGGCGGGAATAGGCCACATGCGATCTTGCAAAGACACTGGCGACTGGCCCAGCCGCTGTTCATAAATCACCGTGTAAGTCAGGACTCGCTTCATGTAGTTGCGGGTTTCCTTAAAAGGCACCAGTTCAATCCAGAGATCGGCGGGAATCGTTTTTTCTTCCGGCAGCCAGCGTTTCACCTGTCGTCCCCCGGCGTTGTAGGCGGCGGTGGCCAATACCGGGTGACCATGGTAGCGATCGTTGATTTTTTTCAGGTAGCCTATACCCAGCTTGATGTTGGTGCTGGTGTTGAGCAGGGCTCGGCGATTGTGCATGGGAATGCGCATGAAACGGGCCATGCGTCTTGCCGTGCGTGGCAGCAGTTGCATGAGTCCCATGGCACCGGCATCAGAGCGGACATCGCTCGTAAAAGCGCTTTCCTGGCGAATGATCGCAAAGGCCCAGGCTGGATTGATACCCTGTTTTTTCGCCTGGGTGAGGATTTGCTGCTGATAAGCCAGCGGGAAACGCAGCTTCAGATCATCCCAGTAGTGAGCCTGGGCGAGGGTCACGATAGCCCGATCATGCCAGCCCCATTGATCCGCCAGCTTGGCCGCCTTGAGTAGCTGGGCCTTGTTCATGCGCTTGATAGTGTAATCCCACTCCCGGCGCGCGTCGGGCATGCGCTTCAGCGCGTAGAGTTCCCGCGCGCGCAGTATGCCGGGCAAATTGCGGATATCATCCAGCTCGGTGTTGGAGAAAATCAGTGGCCGGTGGGCGAAATGGTAGCGGTTGCCGATCCGGTCGGCGGCGAGAAAACTGTAATAGCCGCGGGTTTCGGCATCGAGCAGATAAACGTCGCGGGCTTCTTCCAGGCGGCCCATGGCTTCCAGCACCCGGCCGCGCCAGTAACGCCAACGTTCAGAATGTTGCTGTTGGGGATTCAGGCGGTTGAGCCAGTCCAGCGCTGATTGCCAGTCCTGATCCCGTATCGAGGTAAGAATATAGGCGCTCACCAAGTCGCTGCTGAGGTGGGAGAGCTTCATCTTGCTGAGCCATTGGCGGGCACGATCAGAATCATCCCGGACCAGATTGAGCACCAGACGGCGTTCGATGCGCCCCTGTTCATGGTGAGTGAAGGGGAATTGCTGCTGTAGAGTGTGCCAGTATTGGGCGGCCAGAAGAGGATCGCGTGCCGCCAGGCGGCGCAGGCCGTATACGGCAATCCAGCGCAGCACATCGGGGGCACGTTCGTGGAAGTGTTGACTTACTTCCAGTAGATAATCGGGATCACGGCGCACTTTCTCCCAGATGGCAACCCAGAAGCGTTTGTCCCTGGGCAGCATTTTACCCAGATAACGGGTCAGACGCACATTACCTTTCTGCATGCTCAGATGGATGCGCTGCCAGAGTAGTTCAGGGCTGAGTTGACCGGCTTCTCGCCATCGTGCTATGGGTTTATCACAGCTTCGAGGCAGGGAACGACCGCTCAGCCACAGAGCTTGGGTGATGAGATTGGCGTGTCCGGTGGCGCCGGTTTCATATAATGCGCGGCTGTACTGACAGCGCAGGCTTCGGCTGTCATTGATGAAATAGTTATCGACCAGTCCCCGCCAGTCGTTCACTTGCGCACGTGTTTGCAGCCAGTTCTGTAGCAGTCGGGGGGCCAGTGGCGTGTCGCTGTATTTGTGGATAAATGCGTGGATCTCATTAGCCGAGCGTTGCGGGAGGTGGCGTTTGAGTCGGGCATATTCGAGATAGGGCAGCAGGGGATAGCCCGTGAGTTTTGCTTTTAAGCGGCGGTAGCGAGTCAGCCGGCCCAGCTTAATGGCGTGCTCGGCCTGTTCAAACAGGGCGCGTTCCTGCTTAAGGTTGTACTGGCTGGCAGCCTGGACGCCTGTCGGCAGCAGAAAGTAAACACACAGGCAGGTGTAAATGGATGCCCGGATAAGTTGGCGGCGCGATCGGTGGGTAAACAGGATCTTCGGTGTCATAAGTCTTGTCCGTTTAAAAACCTGCGCCTGCTTAAAGAAAGGTTTCCCGAGTTTCGGTTATATTAATCGTGGCATAAATATTTGCATCATGGCCCCCTCTCCCTCTGGGAGAGGGTGGGGGTGAGGGGATAAAATACATGCGAATACTGTTGCAACGAGTAATAGCAGATCCGTCTTTTCCTGACACCCGGTTTGACCCACAAAACACAAATAAGCCGGATGGCTGTGGCCTCTATTAGCACATATCCGTTATATCGGCGTTTACTTAGATAATATTAACCTTTTATAAACATACCGCTACTGTTTTTAGTCGTTGCATAATTCGCACCATAGCCCCCTCTCCCTCCGGGAGAGGGTTGGGGTGAGGGGATAAAATACAGGCAAATACTTATGCAACGATTAATAGCTACCCCGGAAGCGGGATTGTTTTATAATACGCAACGGCGTTGGATGCGGCAGTGTTCCATCCCCGATTTTCACATTTCAGCGGAGAAGTAAAACAATGGCAGACAAGATCAACAAAGTCAGTTCCCGGATCACCCAACCCAAATCCCAGGGCGCCTCCCAGGCCATGTTGTATGGCACCGGCATGAGCCATGAAGATATGGACAAAGCTGAAGTGGGGATTTCCAGTGTCTGGTGGGAAGGCAATACCTGTAATATGCATCTCAATGATCTTGCTGCTATGGTCAAAGAAGGGGTGAAAAAAGCCGGACTGGTGGGCATGCGCTTCAATACCATCGGTGTTTCTGATGGTATCGCGATGGGGACTGACGGTATGAGCTACTCTTTGCAGTCCCGCGATATCATCGCCGACTCTATCGAAACCGTCATGTGCGCGCAGTGGTATGACGCCAATATTTCCATCCCCGGCTGTGATAAAAACATGCCGGGGGTGATGATGGCCATGGGCCGGGTTAACCGTCCGGCGCTGATGGTGTATGGCGGCACCATTAAACCCGGTCATTTGAAAGACAGGACGCTGGATATCATTTCGGCCTTTCAAAGTTATGGTGAGTTTCTGGCGGATAAGATCGATGATGATGAGCGCGAGGAAATTGTTGAAAAATCCTGTCCCGGCCCGGGCGCCTGCGGGGGGATGTATACCGCCAACACCATGGCTTCGGCGATTGAGGCGCTGGGTATGAGCCTGCCTTACAGTTCTTCCATCCCGGCCATTGATCCCGGCAAGCGTGATGAATGCCTGGCCGCCGGCAAGGCTGTTCGTTATTTGCTTGAACATGACATCAAGCCCCGCGACATCATGACCCGCGAGGCGTTCGAGAATGCCATGGTAGTGGTCATCGCCCTGGGGGGTTCCACCAATGCTGTGCTGCACCTTATCGCAATGGCGCGCGCCGTGGAGGTGCCGCTGGGCCTGGATGATTTTCAGGTGGTCAGCGATCGCGTCCCCTTCCTGGCCGATCTCAAGCCCAGCGGCAAGTATGTGATGGAGGATTTGCACAAGGTGGGCGGTACACCGGCGGTGATGAAATACCTGCTGGCTGAGGGCATGATCAACGGTGACTGCATGACCGTCACCGGTAAGACCCTCGCTGAAAACCTGGCTGAACTGCCCGCGTTAAAAGAGGGCCAGGACGTATTCATGCCATTGGACAAACCGATCAAGGCCACCGGCCATATCCAGATCCTCCGGGGCAATCTGGCGCCCGGTGGCTCGGTGGCCAAGATCACCGGCAAGGAAGGCTTGCATTTTGCCGGTCCGGCACGGGTGTATGATTGCGAAGAAGACATGTTAGCCGGGCTGGAGAAAGGGGAAATCCAGAAAGGCGAGGTGATCGTCATTCGCTATGAAGGTCCAAAGGGGGGACCCGGGATGCCGGAAATGCTCACCCCCACCTCGGCCATCGTGGGGGCCGGGCTGGGTCAGGATGTGGCGTTGATTACCGATGGCCGTTTTTCCGGCGGGTCCCATGGTTTCATTATCGGCCATGTGGTGCCCGAGGCGCAGGAAGGCGGGGCAATCGGCCTTATTCGCAACGGTGATATGATTACCATCAATGCCGAGACCCGCGTGCTAAATGTGGATCTCAGTGAGGAAGAAATGCAACAGCGTCACCGCGACTGGGTGATGCCCGCTTACAAGGCGACGCGCGGTACCCTGTTCAAATACATCCGATGCGTCAAGGACGCCTCAATGGGCTGTGTCACGGATGAATAGCGGGATTTAGCAGACGGTAGGGGGGGGGGAATGCCGGGAGCCGGAATATTGACGTCCTGCTTTTCAGAGCGCT
>DRJN01000012.1 GCA_011052165.1 Gammaproteobacteria bacterium | reverse complement strand
GGATGAGAGTGGATCACGTTCGCTCAGTAGTGCAGCAATATCACAGGCCAGCCCGGTCACATTCAGAGGCTGAGCCATGAGTAACATATGCGCCAGGCGCGGATGAAGTGGCAGGCGCGCCATGGCTTCACCGTGACGGGTCAATTTCCAGCCTTTATTCAGAGACTCAAGTGCACCCAGAGAACAAAGCAGTTGCACGGCGGTTGAATAGTGCCCGGCGGCAGGCGGATCCAGCCAGGTAAGTTCATTCGGATCATCCACGCCCCAGCGTTGCAGTTGCAGCGCCAGCGGTAGCAGATCAGCCTGTTCAATGGCCGGCGGGGTAAAGGGGATCAATTGCGCCTGCTGATGTTCCGACCAGAGCCGATAACAGACACCCGCTTCGATACGCCCGGCCCGTCCCATGCGCTGAATACTGGATGCGCGTGAAATGCGACGCGTGTGCAGGCGGGACATACCGACCCCATGATCAAACACGGCCTGACGATGCAGGCCGCTGTCGATAATAATCCGCACCCCTTCGATGGTCAGACTGCTCTCGGCGATATCCGTTGCCAGAACGATCTTGCGCCGTCCAGCCGCCACCGGCTCGATCGCCCGGCGCTGCTGTTGCAGATCCAGATCGCCGTACAAGGGGGCGAGAATAATATTTTTTTGATCCGCCAGTGCGGATCGCAATAACTCATGCAAACGACGAATTTCGGCCTGCCCCGGTAAAAAAACCAGCATACTGCCCGGCTCATCAACCAGAGCCTGTTTGATGGTCGCCAGCATACGGGCGGGGAGTTCATGATATAGCCGCTCGGGAGCAATAAAGGCCGCACCGTACCGGATCGCAACCGGATACAGGCGGCCTTCACTTTTGATCACCGGCGCATCGTTCAACAGCGCCGCCAGTCGATCACCCTCAAGGGTTGCCGACATGATCAAAATCTTCAGCGCCGGTTGTTCCCGAAACAGCGCGCGCCCCTGTAGGGCCAGAGCCAGACCGAGATCGGCATCCAGACTGCGTTCATGAAATTCATCAAAAATAAGCAGGCCGATACCATCAAGCGAAGGATCATCCTGTACCATGCGCGTGAGTATGCCTTCGGTGACCACCTCGATCCGGGTATGCGTACTGATCCGGCTCTCCAGCCGAACCCGATAACCCACCGTTCGGCCCACCGCCTCACCCAGCATGGACGCCATGTATTCCGCCGCCGCGCGTGCCGCCAGGCGGCGGGGTTCCAACATGATGATTTTCTGCTTTCCCAGCCAGTCGGCATCCAGCAGGGCTGGCGGCACGCGCGTGGTTTTACCCGCCCCCGGCGGGGCTTCCAGCACGACTTCGTCCCGCTGTTGCAGGGCGCTAGATAAATCGGCAAGGACAGATTCTATAGGTAAGGGAGACAACATCGACAGAAAAAATAAACAGCGGGTAAACTCAAACGAGTCAGCAGTGTATCACAGGCTTATATAGTCTATCCCGCATTGCCGCCCGGATTTATACAGGATGAGTTGGGTATCAATCGTTGCAACAGTATTCGCATGTATTTTATCCCCTCACCCCAACCCTCTCCCAGAGGGAGAGGGGGCTATGATGCAAATACTGATGCAACGATTGATATACCTTCTATTCCCTGGACGGTTCTTCCCACGCACAAGTTAAGTCAGTTGCAAGCCGAGCCAACCGTTTATCCAGTGTCCATAGTTTTGTCCCTGCCTCCAGAATCACCGAGGCCAGTAGATGAACGTCAATATATCCGATCCCGTTACCCATCAATCCGTGCTGTTCGATAAAATACAGCGCCTCTTCATTATTCGCAGTTTGTATTGAATCCAGGCTTTGCCAAAGTCGTAGAAGTTCTGGACGATTCTTCAGGTTGCCGCAGGCAAGCTCCCCCAATACCATCGGATGCATGACAACCTGATTGTGCTTGAGTAACGCGGCGAGCGCGAGGTTACCCTCGCGCAAATGATCGATCCAGACCGAGGTATCGACCAGGATCATGCCAAATCAGACCCCCGTCGTAGTACAGGTTTCAGATCCGGCTCGCTACCGCCCAGCCGGGCTAACCGGCGTGCGCTTTCGCGCTCGATCAGGGCCCTCAGCCCCTCCCGAACCAGCGCAGTTTTTTCGGTCATGCCGGTAATCCGCTGAGCTTCACCCAGTAGCTGATCATCAATATTCAGAGTCGTACGCATCTTGCTGCCTCATCCTGTTACAACATACATCATAATAGCACATCAAATGATGTCGATTATGATGCGAGATATCAATATCTCTCTCCAGACGCACGTCACCCTACGTTTTTTCACTAACCACACCTATCTCAAATATGCATTCCCACGCAAGAGAGCGTACAAACGAGGAATTTATCACCCATCATTATTATTTTTCCTCATTTCATCAGCTCGTTTTGTCAATTGCTCAAGATCCACCCTGTCGGCTTTTTCAGCTTCATCAAGTAAACGCTATTGGTTAAATTTATCATATTCCTGCTCGGCCAGTTGCTTGGCTAACTGGTGAGATACCTTGTCCGCATGGTCGAGAATATTTCGATCATTCAATACTAAAAAACCATCCAGCTTTTTTATCCAGTCCGCCATTGTCATCGGAATGCGCCGCATGGCCTGTCCTTCGGCAAAAATAAGATATTGCTCCACCAGATTATTCAGCGCCCGTAACTCTTCTTCGCCAAGATAATTTTTGGCATTCACCACATCCTGTTTGCGAACTTTTCTGCCACGCCAGTTGGTTAAGCCCATATTGTTTTTTTCACTGCCTGCCCGGCTATAAATAATTTCAGCCGCTGTTTTGCCCGTAATCGCCCAATGCACCTTATTTTGCACGGTTTTGAAAAAATCAATACTGCCTTCCAGGGTCGGATCGTAATCGACACTGGTGGCATAAATATCGGTAATTTTCTGGTAAAAGCGTTTCTCGCTGCTGCGAATATCCTGAATACGGCGAGCCAGCTCGTCGAAATAATCAAAGGGCTGATCCGGGTTTTTCAGGCGCTCATCATCCAGCACAAAACCTTTTACAATGTATTCCCGTAACTGCTGGGTCGCCCACTGCCGAAAGCGTGTCGCGGTGTGGGATTTAACCCGGTAACCCACTGAAATAATGGCATCCAGATTATAGTGTTTCAGCTTTCGCGTAACCTGCCGGCTGCCTTCCTGACGAACTACCGAGTAATCCTCGGTAGTTGGGCTTTCCTGCAATTCACCTTCGCTATAGATGTTTTTTAAATGCAAGCTGATATTATCCGTAGAAGTTTGAAATAGCTCCGCCATAAGCTGTTGCGTCAGCCAGACCGTTTCATCCTGAAAACGCACATCCAGTTGGGTTTGGTCATCTTCTGTCTGAATAGATAATAAATTGTGAAGTATTGTCTGTGAGTTCCATTTTCATAAATCCTTTTATGCAGCCTGGGTTTGTTTGGTAAGTTCACCGTTGAAGGATTTTTGGGTTAGTGAACTGAACAAATTACTGAGTCCCTCTTTTAATTTTGTCTTTGTCATAATTATTTTTCTTAATAAACTTACCTTTTTTGCAAATGCTAATTGCTCTTCTAAATAGGAGGCACCAATATTCGCCGGTGATCATTTCATGCCTTTAGTACCTCAGAAATACTTTTTTGCGCATTTTGCAGAAAAGTATTTCATGAAGGTACTTATCCTGTGGTTTATCCGGGTTAAGTTTAACAACATATTGTTTTTGCAGCGTATTTCTTGTCTGCTGGCTGCGGATGATTATTCTACCAAGATAAATCCCCACAACGCTAAATGATTCTATACAACCGGGCAGAACGCCCCTGGAGGAGGGATGATCAGAAAAGGGGCTAAATAGCTGCTCTACAAATACCAGTACACTTTAGAAATTGCCGTTCGTCCTGAGCTTGTC
>DRJN01000011.1 GCA_011052165.1 Gammaproteobacteria bacterium | reverse complement strand
GTGTAGCTTAGCTGGTAGTAAGGACCACTCCCGGTCTCGGGATCTTTGTACTGTTTGGTCAGCGACCCCGGTCGCATTTCACCCATCTCGGACAGTTCCGCCTTGATCTTCTCAATGCGTGTGCTCCGCAAATATTCCCCGACAGCACAGTTGCGCTGGTTCGAGTACGTAGGTTAGCCATGCATTGAAAGATGGGTGTATGCTAAGCAAATGGAATTATTGTCCCGTATCTTCAAGGTGTTAGGTGAGCTTGCCCATCTCGCACGCACGCTCTTTACCGTCGGCATGCATTTTATGTCCTTATGTGCCAGATCCCGAACCGCGCTGGCTGCGGAAAATCTATTCCTCCGAAAACAACTCGCCTTCTACCAGGAGCGAAAAGTCATACCGCGACGTTTCGACAACGTAACACGATTTATATTGGTGCTACTCTCACGCGTGTTCGCGTGGAAGGATGCACTGGTGAATGTCACGCCGAAAACCTTCATCGGGTGGCATCGTGCAGGGTTTCGGCTGTTCTGGCGCTGGAAGTTGCGGCCAGGGCGACCACCGATACCGCTGGAACTGCGTGCACTCATCCGAGAAATGTCGCGAGACAATCCTGGCTGGGGAGAGGGGCGCATTGCCAATGAACTCTTACTCAAGCTCGGAATCCAGATATCGCCCCGTACGGTACGAAAGTACACGCCCAAACGCCCACAGGGACAGCCGCGTGGCGATCAGCGCTGGTCGACCCTCGTGGCTAATCATGCCAAGGTGATCGTTGCCTGTGATTTCCTGACTGTGGTCACGGCGACGTTCAAATGTCTCTATGTGTTTGTAATCATAGAAGTCGGAACACGAAAGCTGTTGCACATCCATGTCACGGGTCACCCAACGGCGTCATGGACACAGCAACAGCTTCGAGAAGCGATCTCATCGGAGCATAGTTACCGTTTTCTCATCCATGATCGCGATTGCATCTTCTCTTCGCAGCTCGATCAGTCGATTACTCGCATGGGGCTGCGCGTACTGAGGCGCCTTATCGGAGTCCCAAGGCTAACAGCTTCTGTGAGCGTGTCATAGGTACGCTTCGCCGAGAATGTCTCGACTTTCTCATCCCAGTGACGGAAAACCATTTGCGTATTGTATTGAAGAACTGGATGACGCATTACAATCAAGGTCGACCACATTCCAGCATTGGGCCAGGAATCCCGGATCCGCCAGCTGATCTCCCTACTACACTACAAGAACATCGACACCGCATTCCAGACCACCTTAAGGTTGTGGGTCACCCTGTCCTGGGTGGATTACATCACGAATACGAGTTGGTACCAAAAGCTGCATGAATATTTGCGGACCACACCAGGAGAGAAAATCTCTTCGGCTATTTCACTTGGTACATCTGCGGGCTTATCACACATACCTTACCGCCCCATATCTGGCACACTCCTTGCTTTATTCTTTCGAGCAACCCCATTTAATGTAAAGAAGATCACTGGGAGGATAGTCGTGCGAAGGATCGGACAAATATTGCCGGTATTGGGCCTTATCGTCGTGCTTGGTGCCGGTTATCTGTTCGATATCGATAAATGGTTATTCGGACATCTAAGGGATCTCAAGAGAAGCGTTATTGACAACGAGCACGTTACCGGCGTTGAGGAAATTGAAGAGACTGCGATTTTTACCGGTGCCGAATTTCAGGCCACCGAGAACGATATCCGCGAAAATGCGCTCTCCCACGCCCCTGCTGTTGACCCGCTCATCATGGATGGCGCGTCCCGTGCCATCAAGGAGTACGTCCGGCTGTTCAAGAGACAAGCTGTGGCCGCCCATGTCACTTATTCTGCCAAGCCTGTTGATGAGAATTCGCACGCCGTGACACTTCGGGTCAGTCTCGGTCTGGACACCTTCTCCTATCAACTCGTCTACTCAAGTACACCGGAAGATTTTCAGCGTAACGTTGACCAACTGCGCAACGTGCTTGCCAGCTTCCAGAACGACTTCAAGGCACAAGTCCTGACTGTTCCGGAAATCCGGATCAACGAGACATTGTCATTCGACTCCAGTGTGGTAAGAGCGCAGTTTCGTTCATCCGACTGGCTGACAAGTCTGCGAGAGATCGACGGCAATATTGACCGCCACGGATTTTCACCGCAGCTGCTGTACGCAGCGGCGGAGGCCTATTCCTGGCTGGCACTCTACAAGGACTGGCACGAAGATGACACGCTGAGCGCCTCCCTTGCAGCCGATGCAGTTGGGAATTATCTATTGGCCGGATTGTTTTCCCCGCGCTCCGGGTCTGGTAGCCGTTACTACGAAGGCTTATTGCAGTTGGCCCTGCACCACGAGCGCGCGGCGCTCTCGGTGCTTGATACTGTACCTGCAGCACATGCAGAATCTGCACAAATACTCATGGCTTACATCCGCGCCGATACCGCGCAATTAAAGCGCCTGGCACGTCACAATGTTGCGGCTGGATATTTTCTGGCGCGGGCTTATGGAACCCTTGATCAGTCAGGCGATGCGGAACGCGCCCTACTCGAAGTACTATCCAGGGCGCCCGATTACCTTGAGGCAAAACATTATCTTGTACACGTTGCCAGCCTCGGCAAAGCCCGCCAGGTTCTTCCCCGGATTCTTGACGATACCGTGCGTGCACACGCCCGCATGGTGGGAAGCACGCTGCCGGCCCAGGAACTCACGCCGATCGAATTGCTAAGAACAATTTTTCTCGGTGAACCGTCGACTCTTGAAAACCACCTGCGCTCCCTCAGCAGGCGTCATGCACAAACTATCGACAGCGTCGCGGCAACCAAGCCGGACGACGGCCTGATCGAGGGTGACCGGCTGCGGTCGTACCTGCGACAGGACTTTTTAAATACCTGTCTTCTGGCTTATGAAGTCTACGCTGAAAAACTGGCCATTCCGGAGAACGCCAGAACTATCG
This sequence comes from Gammaproteobacteria bacterium, assembly GCA_011052165.1. Classification (GTDB taxonomy): domain Bacteria; phylum Pseudomonadota; class Gammaproteobacteria; order UBA6429; family Thiohalophilaceae; genus JAADGZ01. Next base: position 2,386 of record DRJN01000011.1, on the reverse strand, counting down.
CATCCGTAGTACAAGACATCTATCCCCACTCGGATCTTGCCCGTGTATTTCAACTCCGTGTTGCAGTTTGGGGAGGGGATCCGGAGCAGCGTCTGGATCTTGCCCGGTCGATCGACCCTAAATCGTCCGGTGTATTCCTGTTGCGGGAAATGCTCAAGACCTATGGATCATGGGATTACTGGAAAGTGTGGCCTAACGTTGTTGCCGCATTACGTGAATACCACGGGAAAGAAGCCCAGGGTTCAAAGGGGAGTAAACGGCTGTCTTTTTACTATTATCACTCCCTGCACCGGGATATCGGCATCGCCTATCTGCGTCGTGCAAAAACACTGAATCCCTATGACTATGTCCTCTATAAACGGCTCGCGGCCTATGAGGATAGGGAACAATACCTGGATGAAGGCGCAGCATATGTCGGGAAATCGTATTCGTTCCTGCTGGCCCGCGGTGACTGGAAGCTCCGAAAGGAAGATACCGAAGCGGCCATACAGTTTTACAGGCAGGCGATTGACCGCTCACCTGCCGCACAACCGGCCTATCTGCGGCTTGCCAGAGCCTACCAGTCCAAGGGCCGTGACAATGCCGTGGTTGCTGTCTGCCAAGACTACCTGAGACAGGACCAGGATACGCTTCTGGCTGTTGCCATACAAAGCCTGATGGGGAATATGTTTCTGGAAAAGGAAGACTATCAGCGCGCCTATGACATTTTTGATGCCACAAAAGGCAGTAACCAAGGCAGTGCCCTACTGGGCTTCGCCAAAGTCAATGAACGCCTGGGATACCAGGAAGTTGCCGAATCCTATTTCAAGCGTCTGGCAGAGCGTTACCCGACGGGAGCGGGACCAGCCGAATACGCTCTATTCCATCTTCGTCAGCAGGATATGGCGAGCGCGATCAGTGTGCTACAGGACTATCTACCCAACAACCGGGCCGACTATTATTTTGATAAATTGATCGGCTTCTACGGAAACAACGGCCAGACGGGTAAAGTGATCGACATCGTCGATCAGGTGCACAAGGGAAGCCCTGCGCCCCTCACCCTTTACATATTGGCTGATAAACTCAGTCGCGCAGACTTTCATGATGCAGCCGCTGGCCTGCACTGGCGTCTTGTAGAGATGGGATTCGAGACATGGCTGCATGCCGCACTATATGTCACCGAGTCAACCAGGGCCGGAGCGTCACCGGATTCAGCGATCAGCAAAGCCTACTCTGCACTGGGCGACGATATGCCTGCACAGTCATTTTTTGCGCTCCATTTCTTAAAGGAAGGTGCTTATGAGCTGGCGTTCTCCCTGTATCCGAAGGTCAACTACCAGGATAACTGGGACCAGGCTCACCGCGCGCTGATGATGACCCTTGCGTGGAAGGCCGGCGCCCTGGGCGAGGAATCTCTACAGCAGATCGACACCGGTCCCCTGGATCAGGATCCCTGGCGCAAGCTTCTGGCCGCTTATCTGCGTGGGGAGCAAAAGGAATCTGCCGTACTGGCCGATACAAAGGACAGCGCACAGTACCTCACGGCATTCTTTTATATTGGCATGAACCGTCTTATCGACGCCGAGCCGGATGTTGCAGCTCAATATTTTCGCACGGGCCTTAGCAAGGGCAGCCTGGCACCCGCTGAGTATTTCCTTGCCTACAGCCAGCTTGCCCGGCTTGAAAATAAAACCACCGACTGGTGCTGCCGCAAGGATCTGAACTAGGCACCGATTGCAGGAAACCTGTATGAAAAAAATATTCGTTCTGATTTTATTTGCTGGTGTGGTTTTTTATGGCTACTCTGGTTACGCGAAACGCCACGCCTTCTCGATGACCGATGACAGCGAGGGAATCAGGATTGCCAAAGGCAATAACGACTTTCTGTTCGAAGACGGGGGAGACTTCAGCGTCGATTTAAGAGTATTCGGTTTCAATGAAAATAAAATCGGTGAGCACTACGGGCCGCTTACACTTATAACCCACTTCTTTATCGCCAGCCCAATGGCCGCAAACGAGGCGATCTTTTCCCGTCAGATGTGTGAAAGCGGCAGTGTGAACCAGGCCTCGATGATTAACGTCATTGTCGAAAACGAGGACGTGCTGGGGAAGATTGCGGTCATTGAGGAGGATGATACCGCCCGCAAGTGCGTTCGGGTCGCCGCAAAAAGTCTTTTTCTGAAACGCCTGCTGTATGACGGTAAGGACATCACCCACGGCTGGCAAACGACAGGGAAGTTCCGCAGCGATCCGTATAAATATGTGCTGGTGTCGGATATCCAGCAGATTACCTGCCATGCGATGTGAGACAGAAGGATAGGAAATTCAACGCCCCTTTTCGCCTCAATCTAGTCGCCAAACCGACGCCGGTCAATAGGGCTGAGACCCGGCTAGTGCCACGGAGACC
>DRJN01000010.1 GCA_011052165.1 Gammaproteobacteria bacterium | reverse complement strand
CGGGCCGCGACTTCCTGCACGCCCTGATTTTCGACCAGTTGGCCGAGGCTGATACCCATCAGAAAATCGTGAATCTGGCGACTCAGATCGGTCCACAACTCATGGGTCAGGCACGGCTGATCATCCTGACAGTTATTCAGACCGCCACAGCGGGTGGTTTCGACTTTCTCATCGACCGCCGTAATCACATCGGCCACCGGGATATCGTGGGAATCACGACTGAGGCGGTACCCACCACCGGGTCCACGGGTGCTATCCACCAGCCCCTGCTTGCGCAAGCGAGAAAACAATTGCTCGAGATAGGACAGGGAAATCCCCTGGCGTTGAGAAATATCTGACAGCGTGATAGGACCTTCTTTGTAATGAAGTGCCAAATCAAGCATAGCAGTTACTGCGTATCGACCTTTAGTTGTCAGCCTCATTGTATTTTCCTATATGAATTAGTAAACTCTTAAGTACTCGGCTTATTATTCAAGATAACATAACTGAGCATTTTAGTCAAGTATTTCGCGTATTATTTACCCACCCTTCTCACTCCACAGGGCATACCCGCTCTGAATTTAATCCTTGCTTTCTGATGGGTCTTTCTCTGAGGTATCTTTCGCTGAGGGCGGGTTAATCTCGCAGGCTCCCAGATCCGGCAGTTCCAGATCTTCCGGGTCCATATCCATACATTTCAGACGCTTGCACATTTTCTGCATCTGTCCGTCCATAGCGTGAATGTGATCCAGCATGCAGTCAATGGCGTTAGCGACCGGATCCGGCATGTCATCACGGGTGCCGTATGCGTCAAAACCAATTTTCTTCGCGAAAGCATGCCGCTTGTCTTCCTTGCCGTCACGATCTGATTTGGGCATGACAATACGCCCAGGAATACCCACCACGGTCGCCCCGTCAGGAACATCTTTCACCACCACGGCATTGGACCCCACGCGCGCGCCCACACCCAGTGTAATCGGCCCCAGGACCTTGGCGCCCGCACCCACTACCACGTCGTTACCCAGGGTGGGATGGCGTTTGCCCTTATTCCAACTGGTCCCCCCCAGGGTGACGCCATGGTAAAGCGTGCAGTCATCGCCAATTTCGGCGGTTTCGCCGATCACCACACCCATCCCATGATCGATAAAAAAGCGCCGGCCAATGGTCGCGCCGGGGTGGATTTCAATTCCGGTCATCCAGCGGGCAAAATGTGACAATATCCGCGCCAGCCACTTCAGTCCCCGATTCCATAGATAATGCGTAAAGCGATGCATGATCACCGCATGCACGCCCGGATAGGCGGTCAGTACCTCGAAGCGGTTACGCGCCGCCGGGTCGCGGCCAAATACGCACTGGATGTCTTCTTTTATTCGTGCAAACATAATTCAGCTATTCTATATATCCAGGCTGTGCTTAAACAGCCGACTCATGATTTGTCTTCATTCTCATAGTGATATTTCTGTCCCTGCGCGGCCGAGAGAATGCCGCGCAGGATATTGACTTCCATTTCATCCAGTTGCGCCCGGTTAAACAGGCGACGCAGACGGCGCATTAGTTTACGCGGACTGGCCGGGTTGAGAAACCTGATATCGGTCAGGGCAACTTCGAAATGCTCATACAGACCTTCCACTTCCGCCACCGTCGCCAGACGATAATCCTTATTGTTGACGATTTTCCTGGTTTCAAGCCGCGCCAGGGCCGCCATGCGCAGTTCGTAAGCCAATACCTGGGTGGCAGCCGCCAGATTCAGGGACGAATATTCCGGGTTGGCCGGAATGTTCACCAGATAGTTGCAGCGCTCCAGTTCAGCATTGCTCAAACCCGACTGTTCCCGCCCCATCACCAGGGCCACCTGCCCATCTTCAGTGGCGTCCAGCATGCGCCCGGCGCATTCACGCGGATGATGCACGGGCCAGGAAATCGAACGCAGCCGGGCACTGGCGCCGACCACGAAGCAGCAATCGGCCAGCGCCTCATCCAGCGTGTCCACCACCTGGGCCGAGGCCAGCAAATCGTCGGCGCCCGAGGCGCGGGAGGTGGCCATGGAATGAGGAAACAGATCCGGCTTCACCAGATAAAGCCGGCTCAGCCCCATGTTCTTCATCGCCCGCGCCACCGCACCGATGTTGCCGGGATGGCTGGTATGCACCAGCACCACCCGCACCCGGGAAAGATCTACCTCGCCTGCCATATATAAACTGTTTCTGCCTGCCCAGGATTTTGCTGACCGGGAGCCGTCGCTCCTGTTAGAATATGCGCTCCTGTGATATTCACAGTAAACGCTCTTTTAAGATCATTTCCTGCCTTGTGTACGACTTGCGGACAGAATACGTTATAACCGCAAGCCGTGTGCTGACGAAGTGTACACGAAACAGACTCAACGCTGAACTGAAACACCCATCAGAAGGCCGAATAGAAAGAGGACTCCCCCGTTGCACCCCATGCTCAATATTGCCATCCGCGCCGCTCGCAAGGCCGGCGATGTCATCGCGCGTCATGCGGATCAGATCGATCACCTGACGATTACTGAAAAATCACAAAACGATTTTGTCAGTGAAGTCGATCAAATGGCGGAACAGGAAATCATCCAGATCATCCACAAAGCCTACCCGGAACATTCCATTCTGGCCGAAGAAAGCGGTCGCACAGGCGCTGATGAGGAATATCAGTGGATTATCGATCCCCTGGATGGCACTACCAATTTTCTCTACGGTTTCCCCCAGTTTGCCGTCTCCATTGCCCTGCGCCATAAGGGTCGTCTGAGCCAGGCCGTGATCTATGATCCGATGCGCCAGGAACTGTTCAGCGCCAGCCGGGGCGAAGGCGCCCAGGTTAATGGCCGCCGCCTGCGCGTCAGCAAGCGCAAGGATCTGCATGGCGCCCTGCTCGGCACCGGTATTCCTTTCAGATCCTCACAGATGGGCGAAATGTTCGACGCCTATTTTGAAATGATGAAAGCCCTGATTCCCGGTAGCGCCGGTATCCGTCGTGCAGGCTCCGCCGCCCTCGATCTGGCCTATGTGGCCGCCGGGCGGCTGGACGGGTTCTGGGAACTGGATCTGAAAATCTGGGATATCGCCGCGGGCGTGCTGCTCATCGAAGAAGCCGGCGGCATGGTCAGTGGTATCGGCGGCAAGCCTGATCATCTTGAAACAGGCCATGTGGTCGCCGCCAACCCGAAGATTTTCAAAGCCATGCTGCAAATTATCAAACCGCATATCCCGGCTTCCCTTCAGTCATAGAGAGGATGATGGATTTCCCTTCGTTCTACCCATCCTACTCATTTATCGCAGATGTAGGATGGGTAGAGTGAAGCGAAACCCATCAGATTTATCGCAGATGTAGGATGGGTAGAGTGAAGCGAAACCCATCAGAGCCTGTTCCCACCGGGACAGATCCAACAGTGGCCATGCAGCTAAAAATAATTTCGCCATCCGGCCTATAAAAAATCAATT
>DRJN01000009.1 GCA_011052165.1 Gammaproteobacteria bacterium | reverse complement strand
GATTGCCAGGGTGCAAGTTGCCAGGACGCAGGTTGCCAGGGTGCGTATTGTTCGGATGCCGTGCCGTTAGTGGCTGTTTTCTTCTGTACGATCACGGCACGGACGCGACCGGATTTTTTGCCCTCCGAATTGGCTGAGATCCGACTGTTTCGAGTGTCATATTCAATATGTTCACCGGAAAAATGGTTACCACCCTGCCAGACTTCGGCATCTTTCATTAGAAGCAGTTGATCGGTACTGGCATAATATTCCATGCGCCGTGCCCGTGAGTACACGACTTTGGTGCTGTTGTCAGGAAGTTGCTGCAGTTTTGCCGGACTGCCAATGATGATCAGCTTGTTCAGCAGGCCATCGACTAAATAGATATACACCTCGTCAGCATCGATTTTCAGGCTACCCTGAGTAATATGCACGTTGCCAATATAATGGCTGTAGCCTTTGGGTTGTTCGGCGATCATGCGGTCGGCATCGATATGAATAGGCTGTTGCCGATCGCTGCTCAGGGCGTATGCCGGTGATACCGGCGTCAAGGCCAGTAATAATAGTGGCAGTAGCAAGGACAGTTTAAGGCCGGGATACGTCATATTTTCCTCGTGTATCCGCCAGAAATTCCAGTCGCCCCAGAGCCAGGTTGGCGTGCATTCCGATGGCGGTGGTTTGATGATAGCCACGGGTCAGTTTAACGGCGGCATCGGTTTCAGCATAGTCACGCTGGGTGTCGATACGTAAATCCCGGGTCAGCAATTGCATGCGGGTACGGGCAGTGCCGGGTTGGGTGATGTCCACGGCGCCATTGAGGTGAATGCGCCGGCCGTCATCATAAACCACCCCTTCCTTGGCTACCATGATCCAGGGGGGATGTTTTTTAGTGAACATTCTGAGCACTGGTGCGGCCAGTTGCAGAGTATTATCATCAGGGTAGTGATTCAGTCGCCGGGCCGCCAGACGATAGTGCAGGCTGCCATCAGCATTGAACACCGTGGCTTTTAGGCCTTCGATATAATAATCGGGTTCGTGGCGCAGGGCGGTGGTGTCCTTGATGTTTTTTTGCTCGATGGCAGTGAGCAGCCAGTTGGCGAAGGCGCTGAGTATGACGACAAACAGCAGGGTAAGAAAATAATGCAGGCGGCTCATGGCAGAAAATACTGAATCTGAGTGTCCAGCGTGTTCTGCGCCTCCATGATGAGATCACAAACATCGCGCGCCGCGCCGCGACCGCCATTGTGTGGAGTTTGCCAATGGGCGTGCTGTTTGGCAGCGGGATGGGCATCCTGTACCGCAATGGCCAGCCCGGCGCGTGTGAGCACGGGCAGATCGACCACATCATCGCCCACATAGGCGGTCTGTTCAAAATCCAGCGCCAGCTTTTTCACCAGGCTTTCAAAGGTAGGCAGTTTTTCCAGTTTGCCCTGATAGACGTATTTGATCCCCAGGTTGAGCATACGGTGTTCGACCACAGGGGAACTGCGAGCGGTGATAATGCCGATGGCCACCCCCGAGCGTTGCAGCATTTTCATGCCCAATCCGTCGCGGGCGTTGAAAGCCTTGTATTCCTGCCCATCGTCACCGACAAACAGACTGCCATCGGTCAGTACGCCATCGACGTCGAAGACCACCAGTTTGATCTGTCTCGCTTTTTCGAGAATGTCTTTCATACGTTCAGTTACAAGTTACGGGGGACGACGGTCGGAACCGGGGTTTTGTCCCCTGTTCCTCGTTATTAATGTTGCATAAGTATTTTCACCATAGCCCCCTCTCCCTCCGGGAGAGGGTGGGGGTGAGGGGATAATACATGCAAATACTGTTGCAACGATTAATACTTGTCCCGATCATGCGTTATACCACGCCGGCGCGCAACAGGTCGTGCATGTTCAATGCGCCAATCAAATGCTTCTGATCATCGACCACGGGCAGGGCATTGATCCGTTTGCTGTCCATGAGTTGCAGGGCTTCGGCGGCCAGCCGGTCCTTCGCAATGGTGGTGAAACGATGGCTCATGCCATCGCTGATGTTCAGCGTCTGGATATCGATTTTGCCGTGATCCAGAAGTCGGCGCAGATCGCCGTCGGTAAAAATGCCCAGTAGATGGCCGTTGTCATCCACCACAGTCGTCATCCCCAGCCCTTTTTGTGACATCTCTACCAGGGCTTCGGCGAGACTGGCTCGTCGATTAATTTTCGGCAGGCTGTCGCCGCTATGCATGAGATCGGCCACATGCAGGAGCAGGCGTTTACCGAGGCGCCCGCCGGGGTGGGAGAGCGCGAAGTCATCGGAGGTGAAACCGCGGGATTCGAGCAGGGAAATCGCCAGCGCATCGCCCATAACCAGGGTAGCGGTGGTGCTGGAAGTCGGGGCCAGTCCCAGCGGGCAGGCTTCGCGTTCAACGCTAACGTCCAGATGCACATCGGCCTCCGAGGCCAGTCGGGATCCGGGATTGCCGGTCAGGGCGATCAGGGGGGCGCCGAGCCGCTTGATCAGGGGCACAATGGTGAGGATTTCGTCGGTGCCACCGGAGTTGGATAGCGCCAGCACGACATCCTGTGTGGTGATCATGCCCAGATCGCCGTGGCTGGCATCGCCGGGATGGACGAAAAAAGCGGGGGAGCCGGTGCTGGCCAGGGTGGCGGCAATCTTGCCACCGATGTGCCCCGATTTGCCCATCCCGGTGACTACGATTCGGCCCTGGCAGTGGAGCATATATTCACAGGCGCGGATAAACTGATCATCAATGCGTGACTTCAGGGCATGGATAGCCGTGGCCTCGGTATCCACGACCGCACGGCCCATTTTGATGATTTGTTCGTGATTCATACGCCCGCTGCTATTTGGCCGGGTAGCCCAGCTCGGCCAGCTTTTCGCGAATGCCGGTTTCAGAAAGCGACCCACCGCTGATCGTAACGTGGCCGTTTTCAATCTCGACTTCGACCGTCTCAATGCCATCCAGAGGTTTCAGACCTTCCTGAATGGTAGAGGCGCAGCCGCCGCATTTTACATTTTCAACATCAAGTTCCAGGTGTTCGCTCATAATTATTTACCTTTACGATTTAAAACGATTTAAAGTTTTATCCAGGTTTAATTGAAATCCACTTCAACTGCCATGCATGCCTTTGCTGGCATCGAAGTAGAGTATACCCAGATAGACAAAATAACTGCATAATAACAGCAGTCCTTCCCAGCGATTAATGCGTCCTTCTCCACGAAAGCCATAGGCAAATACAAACAGGGCGATGCTCAGACCGATCATCCAGGGAAAGTCACGGGTCAGCACGGCGGGATCCAGCGTATGTGGCGCGATCAGACCGGGAAGTCCCAGCACGGCCAGTATATTGAACATATTGGAACCGATTACGTTGCCAATGGCAATATCATGCTCATTTTTCAGCGCACTCATAATCGAAGCGGCCAGCTCCGGCATGCTGGTGCCGATGGCGACCACAGTCAGGCCGATGATCAAATCGCTGACGCCGAGTGCATGCGCGATATTGACCGCGCCCCAGACCAGGATGCGGGAGCTGAACAGCAACAGGATCAGACCCGCGATTAACCAGAAGAGGGCCTTGTCGGTGGCAATGTGCGGGATTTCATGATCGTATTCCAGTTCCAGTGGATCCTTTTTCTCCTTCATGCCGATTGTGATCATCCACTTGAGCACAACCACCAGACCGATGAGCAGGATCAGACCATCGAGGCGGGTGAGCTGCCCGTCGAGCACCAGGAGCAAGGCCACGATCATCGTCAGGAACATCACCGGGTATTCCCGGCGCAACGTTTTGGAATTGACTTTTAAGGGTGAGATCAGCGCAGTTATGCCCAGCACCAGGGCGATATTGGCGATATTGGAACCCAGGGCATTGCCGACGCCCATGGCCGGATCGCCCTGCCAGGCGGCGACGGCAGAGACCAGAATTTCCGGCGCTGACGTGCCGATACCGACAATCGTCAGGCCGATGATCAGCGGTGAGATACCAAGATTACGCGCCAGCGCGGCGGCGCCGTAGACGAAGCGTTCTGCACCCCAGACCAGCAGCACGAAGCCGCTCAGTACGGCGACAACAGAGAGAAAAATGTCATTATTCATAAGGCGAATGGTAACTGCAAATGATGGTTTTCAGCACGCATAAATCAGCGATTTTCCGGAATTACGCGGAGTTCGGGTGACTGAATTTATGGCGTGGCGGGTGTCGTTTTAGGTGTTTTCGGCGTGCCCTTTTCGAGTTCCAGCTCCAGTTCCAGATCCGCATCATCGTTACTGTTATCCGGTTCATTTTCCTCGGGGAGGGGAGGGGGATTGCCATCATAGATCAGG
>DRJN01000008.1 GCA_011052165.1 Gammaproteobacteria bacterium | reverse complement strand
GCCCAGGCGCAGTGGCAAGCCCAGCGACAAACGCTGGCGAAACTGGAAGCCGGTAGCCGCAAGGAGGAAATCAGCAAGGCGCGGGCTGAACTGGCAGCAGCCAAAGCCCGGGCCAGCTCGGCCAGGGCAACGTACCAGCGCCTGTTGCCGATGTTGAAAAAAAAGCTGGTTTCGCCTGAGGATGTGGAAAATGCCCGCGCGGCCTCAGACGCAGCCAAAGCAGAGATGAACGCGATGCAACAGGCGCTGATCCTGTTGCAACTGGGTCCGCGCAAGGAAGACATCGCCATTGCAAGAGCCGTGCTTGCCAGTCGCCAGGCGGCGGTGGTGCTGGCAAAGCAGCGTCTGGACGATGCCAATCTCTATGCACCTGCCGATGGCATTATTCGTAACCGCATACTTGAACCGGGCGACATGGCTTTTCCGCAAACGCCGGTCCTGACTCTGGCTTTCATCAATCCGGTCTGGGTGCGCACCTACCTGCCTGAACCGGCGTTGGGCAAGATCAGCCTGGGTGCGCCGGCGACGATTTATACCGACAGTTTTCCCGGCAAGGCCTACCAGGGCTGGGTGGGTTATATTTCACCGACGGCCGAGTTTACCCCGAAGAATATACAAACCTCGGAGTTGCGCACGCGGCTGGTTTACTCGGTACGGATTTTCGCCTGTAATCCGCAGGATGAATTGCGGCTGGGCATGCCCGCCACGGTGCGTATTGCGATTGATCAGCCGCCTGCCCGTCAGAAAACCGCCCGCAAAAACTGCGCAAGCTAGACCGAGATTGCGGGTATCAATCGTTGCAACAGTATTTGCATCATAGCCCCCTCTCCCTCCGGGATTTGGTCATGGATGACCTTATGTTGCGAAGCCCATGGATGAGCGAGAGCGACGAGGGCTGGGGTGAGGGGATAAAATACATGCGAATACTTATGCAACGATTGATATGACACATCCAGCCATGGTTCTTTCTGATCTCAGCAAATGCTTCCATAGTGGTGGACGTGTGCTGGCGGCGCTGACTGATGTCAGTTTCAGCATTCAGCCTGGCCGGGTGACCGGCCTGATTGGCCCGGATGGGGCAGGCAAAACCACCCTCATGCGTCTCGCTGCCGGATTGTTCATGGCCGACAGGGGAAAAATCGAGGTGCTGGGCATCGATGTCCAACGCGATTCCCTGCAGGTGCAGTCATTAGTGGGCTATATGCCGCAGCGCTTTGGCCTGTACGAGGATCTGAGCGTGCAGGAGAATCTGGATCTCTACGCCGATCTGCAGAATGTGCCCCGGCAACAGCGCGCCGCACGTTACCACGAGCTGATGCAAATGACCGGCCTCGGTCCCTTTACCCAGCGTCTCGCCGGTCGGCTTTCCGGTGGCATGAAACAGAAGTTGGGACTGGCCTGCACCCTAGTACGTTCGCCGCAATTACTGCTGCTGGATGAACCCACGGTGGGGGTCGATCCTGTTTCCCGTCGCGAGCTGTGGCACATCGTTTATCAGCAGGTCCAGGATGCCGGTATGACCGTGCTTTTGAGCACCGCCTATCTGGATGAGGCTGAACGCTGTGATGAAGTGATTCTGTTACATGAAGGGCGGATGCTGGGGCAGGGCAGGCCGCAGAGTTTCAGCGATGAGGTAGCCGGACGTATTTTCCTGGTCAGCGCCGGGAATCTCGGCGCGCGCCGTTTGCAGACGCAACTGAGTCGTGCGCCGGGTGTGCTGGACGCCCTCATTGAAGGTGAAAGCGTTCGCCTGGTGATGCAGAAGGATGCCTCTGCCGCAGTGAATATTTTGTTGCCCGGCGAGTCCGGGATCAGCATCGCCCCGGCCGCGCCGCGCTTTGAAGACGCCTTTGTGGCAAGACTTAAAACTCGTCCTGACAAAGACAGACATGGACTCGCCCTGCAGGTGAAAATCAGTGACGGCGATGATGACGTTATCCGGGTAAAAAATCTGCAGCGCCGCTTTGGTGAATTTGTGGCGGTGAACAAGGTCAGTTTTAGCGTCAGGCGCGGAGAGATTTTTGGTCTGCTGGGCGCCAATGGGGCCGGTAAGTCCACCACCTTTCGCATGCTTTGCGGCCTGCTGCCGGCCAGCTCGGGGCAGCTGGCGGTGGCCGGTCATGATCTGCGGGTTGCCGCCGCGCGTGCGCGCAGCCGGATTGGTTACATGGCGCAGAAATTTTCGCTTTACACCAATCTTTCCGTGCTCCAGAACCTGCGCTTTTTTTCCAGCGCCTATGGCCTGCGTGGCAAGCAGCAGAAGCAACGACTGGAATGGGCGTTGACGACCTTTGAGCTGGATGTTTATCGGGATACCAATGCCGGCGACCTGCCGCTGGGTTACAAGCAGCGGCTTTCTTTTGCCGCCGCGCTGATGCATGAACCGGAGATCCTGTTTCTCGATGAACCTACTTCCGGCGTCGATCCTCTGGCGCGCCGGGAATTCTGGGCCTGGACCAATGCGCTGGCTGACATGGGCGTTACCGTGCTGGTAACCACCCATTTTATGGAGGAGGCCAATTACTGTGATCGTCTGGTGATCATGGCGGAAGGTGAGGTGCTGGCCGAAGGTACGCCACGGGAAATAAAGGATCTGGCGCGCAATTCAGATATCCCCGATCCGACTATGGAGGATGCCTTCATCTGGTTGATTGAACAGAAGGAGGTGGCGGCATGAATAAAAACAGCAACAGTCGCATGCGACTGCTGGGCATGGTCCGCAAGGAAAGCTGGCAAATTCTTCGTGATCCCTCGAGTATCGCCATTGCCTTTGTTATGCCCGTGGTGCTGCTGTTCCTGTTTGGTTATGGTGTGTCCCTGGATGCCAGACACATTCCCGTGGGTATTGTCATTGAACAGCCTGATCTGGCCAGTCGTTCACTGGCCGGTTCCTTTGAGCGTTCCGAATTTTTCAGTCCGCTTTATTTCAACGCTATCCAGGATGCCGAAAAAGCTTTTGATGAACGTAAAATAGAAGGCATTATCTGGCTGCGCAATAATTTTTCCAGCAATCTTTTGTCTGGTCAGCCAGCGCCTATCGGAGTCATCGTCAACGGTGTGGATTCCAACCAGGCCAGTATTACCCGGGGTTATATTCAGGGCACCTGGCTGGCCTGGCTGACGCTCTATGCCCAGGTGCAGGGGCGAACCCTGTCCATGCCGATTGAGCTGCAACAACGTGTCTGGTTCAATGCCGCACTTTCCAGCCGCCTGTTTCTGGTGCCGGGGCTGATTGCCATCATCATGACCCTGATCGGCTCCCTGTTGACGGCTATGGTGGTGGCGCGGGAGTGGGAGCGCGGGACGATGGAAGCGCTAATGGTCACCCCGTTGCGCATGGGTGAAATGCTGGTGGGAAAACTGATTCCCTATTTTGTGCTGGGCATGGGCGGCATGCTGTTCAGCGTGGCGTTGGCGGTGTGGCAGTTCGAAGTCCCCCTGCGAGGATCTTTCTGGCTGCTGGTGGTTTGCTCGGCATTGTTCATGCTGGTGGCCCTGTTGATAGGGCTGCTGATTTCCATTGTTTCAAAAAACCAGTTTGTCGCCGGCCTGATTGCCATTATCGTCACCTTCCTGCCGGCCTTTATTCTTTCGGGATTTCTGTTCGACATTAACTCCATGCCGGCACCGATTCAGATGATCACCCATCTTGTGCCGGCGCGTTATTTTGTCGCCATTCTGCAAACCCTGTTTCTGGCTGGTGATGTCTGGCCGGTGATCCTGAGCAACATGGGGGCTCTGTTTCTCATGCTGATTTTTTTCTTCGCCCTGGTCTGGAAAAAATCCCGCAAACGACTGGAATAAACCATGCACTTTGGACAGATCTTTGCCCTTGCCATTAAAGAATTTCTGGCGCTACTGCGGGACAAGCGCAGCCGTATCGTGATCATCGTGCCCCCGGTCGTACAGTTGGTGGTGTTCAGTTTCGCCGCCACCTATGATCTCAACAATATTTCTATCGCTGTTTATAATCGGGATCCGGGTTCAGTTTCTCGCCAACTTGTCAGCCGTCTTGAGGGCTCGTCCAATTTTAAAATAATAAGAATGATTAACCACGAGGCAGAAATTGCTCCGCTGATCGACAACAGAGATGTGCTGCTGGTACTCAACATTGGGCCGCATTTCAGCGCCGACATGCTGCGCGGTATAAGTACACCGGTACAGCTCATTCTTGATGGCCGCAATTCCAATACCGCCATGACGGCGATGAATTATCTGCGCACGATCCTGCAGGATTTCAACAGTGAGTGGATGAAACGACAGGGGCAGGCCGGGCCAAAGACGGTGCTGGAGATCCGCAATCGCTATAATGAAAACCTGCAATCGCGCTGGTTTATCGTGCCCGGCATTGTTGGTCTGCTGATCCTGGTGGTAACCCTGCTGGTTACGGCCCTGTCGGTGGCCCGTGAACGTGAAGCCGGGACCTTCGATCAACTGCTGGTGACACCGATTCGGCCGGTGGAAATTCTCGCTGGCAAGGCCATCCCGGGGATCGTGCTTGGCTTTATTGAATCCACTGTCATTATTATTCTCATGGTGGTGCTTTTCAAGATCCCGCTACGCGGCGATATTGGCGCGCTCTATCTTGGCATTGTGTTGTTCCTGTTTTCCGCTACCGGGGTAGGCCTGATGATTTCTGCCATTTCTGTCACCCAGCAGCAGGCGATATTGGGCACCTTTCTGTTTCTGGTGCCGGCAATCATTCTCTCCGGTTTTGCCACGCCCATCGCCAACATGCCTGAAGTGGTGCAATGGCTGACGTATCTCGATCCCCTGCGCTATTTTCTCGTTATCGTGCGCGGTGTTTTTTTGGAGGGCGACAGTTATGGCCTGTTGTTCAACCAGTACTGGCCGATGTTGATCATCAGCATGGTGACGCTCGCGTTTTCCGGCTGGCTGTTTCGACACCGGATGTATTAATTCAATTTGGGTAAACCACCGCCTCTGGCGGTGAGACTCGAAAAGGCTCTGCCGTTCCGTCGTGCAGAGAAGAGAATAGTTTTTTTGAGGCG
>DRJN01000007.1 GCA_011052165.1 Gammaproteobacteria bacterium | reverse complement strand
TTTCCAGCGACCGGATCCGTTATCTACTGGCTGATGAAGTTGGCCTTGGGAAAACGATAGAAGCCGGTCTGGTAATCCGCGAGCTCAAGCTGCGTGGTCTGGTGCGCCGCACGTTGGTGCTCGCTCCCAAGGGTATTGCGATCCAGTGGGTAGCGGAGATGCAGACTCACTTCAATGAGCAGTTTCAGCTCGTGTTGGGTGAGGACATCGGCATGCTACAGCGCCTGGCACCTGATTCAGACCAACGAAGCTCGCCGTTTGATCAGGTGATCGTCTCGTTGGATTCGGTCAAGCCTATGGATAAACGGCGTGGTTGGTCTTTGGCCCGGTTGGCGGAATACAATCGCAGCAGATTTGAAGATCTGGTAACGGCAGGGGGCTGGCGGAAGCGGCACTATGTGCTGCTGCTTCTCTGGTTCCCACGCAGAGCGTGGGAGAAATACGCCTGTGCTAGTCACACCATGCAAGAATAAACCCTTTTGCGTTTATTGACGTTCATTGGCGGACAGATAAATTTTTGCCTTTTAAGAAATTTTCGTGGGGATAACGCAGGTTTCGAGCAGTTTTTCCAGCCCTTCCCGGGCAATTTCCCGGATTTCCTCTGACTCGTCCTGCAACTGTTTCTGCAATACCGGAATGGCCTCCGGGTTCTCTGTCAGGGCCAGGTAATGGCTGATATCCGCGCGTATGCGCGGACTTTTGTGGGATGCGAGTTGACTGAATTCCGGAATGAGCGGCGCCAGGCTGGCTTTGTCTTCGATGCTCTCCAGAATCGCATCAATTCCAATGCGTACCTGCATTTCCGTATCCTCATCTTCGAGCAGGGGGATTAATGCTCGAAGCTGCTGTGGGGCGTTATTCAGCATGTTGATCAATTTATTCAGGTTTCCCTGTTTTAGTTCTTGCGCAATATATTCGCTCATTCCTTCCGTGCTGTTGGCGCGTTGCGCCCATTTTCGCAATTCGCCTGGGGAATGCTGGCCTTCCAGTATGAAGGGGCCGAGGCGAGTCCAGGGCACAGAGCGCACATTCAGTTCCTGAGCCCGTTGCGGTCTGGGTACGATGTTGGTGATTTCCAGATGTCCAATCAGGCCTTCCTTAACCAGTTGCGACAGGCCTTCGAGAACAATGGCGCAGTGGGCGCAACCCGTGGCCAGCAGGAGTTCCGCATCAGGACTGTCCGGGGATAAGTCTGTCATGTCAGGTTCTCACAAAGAATGGACGGCTTAGGCCTCAATATCCGGAATCAGCTTGCTGCGTAGCCGTGTGATCATATCCTTGAGGTGCAGTTTGCGTTTTTTCAGACGTATGATCTGCAATTGGTCTACCTCGGGATCGTGCGCCAGCCGGTAAATCACCTCATCCAGATCACGATGTTCAATGATAAGCCGCTCCATTTTCTGGCGCAGTTCCTGGTTGGTTTCTTCATTTTTCATTGCATGAATAGGGGATAAGCGGGTACACGATCCGGGGTGATGACACCATTTTAACTGAAACCATAGGGGGAGCAAGGAAAGTCGGTATAATAGCGGATTATTTATTAATCTTAGCGCCTCAACTATGCCCCCCCTTGTCAGCCTTAAAAATGTATCCCTCGCTTTCGGAAGCGCACCCCTGCTGGAGCAGGTCAACCTCAATATCGAGCGAGGTGAGCGCCTCTGCCTGCTGGGGCGTAACGGCACGGGCAAATCCACCTTGCTACGCGTCCTTGGCGCTGAAATCGGGGTTGATGACGGTGAAATCTGGCGTCATGACAGCCTGCGGGTGGCCAGCCTGGAACAAGAGGTCCCGGTCGGGGACAGGCGCAGTGTTTTCGATGTGGTGGCCAGTGGTCTGGAAACGCTGGGCGATTTATTGAGCAACTACCATCATCTGGCTCATCAGCTTGAACAGGGCGAACATGACGCGGCGTTGCTGGAAAAATTTTCCCACCTGCAGCAGCAGATCGAAGTGGCGGAAGGTTGGCGTTTTGAACAACGTGTGTCCGCTGCCATTTCGCGTCTTGAACTGCCGGTCGATAAAAGCATGGATGAACTCTCCGGTGGGCTAAAACGGCGCGTATTGCTGGCGCGGGCGCTGGTGCAGGAGCCGGATTTGTTGTTGCTGGACGAGCCTACCAACCATCTGGATATCGAGGGTATCACCTGGTTGGAAGAGTTTATGCTGAGTTTTAAGGGTGCGTTATTATTTATCACTCATGATCGGACGTTTTTGCAGCAACTGGCGACCCGCATTATTGAACTGGATCGGGGTCAGTTGACGTCATGGCCCGGCGATTATGCGAATTACTTGCGCAAGAAAGAAGAACGGCTGGCCGTCGAGTCGGAACAAAACGCCCTGTTCGACAAAAGGCTGGCGCAGGAGGAGGTCTGGATCCGCCAGGGGATCAAGGCGCGGCGTACCCGCAACGAAGGCCGGGTCAGGGCGCTCAAGGCTTTGCGCGAGCAGCGTGGTGCGCGGCGTGAACAGGGAGCTAAGGCAAAGCTTAATCTGGAGGTGGCCAATGTTTCCGGCAAGCTGGTAGCGGAGGTGGAGAAGGCCAGCCTGAGCCTCGGTGGGCGTTGTCTGTTGCGTGATTTTTCAACCCGCATCATGCGAGGCGATCGTATTGGCATCATTGGCCCCAACGGTGTGGGGAAGACCAGCCTGATTAAAATGCTGCTGGGTGAGCTGCCGCCGGACAGCGGCACGGTGACGCTGGGGACCAAACTGGAAGTGGCCTATTTTGACCAACAGCGGGCGCAACTGGATCTGCAAAAGACGGTGATCGAGAATCTCAATCTGGGAACGGATCAAGTGACCATCAACGGCAGTTCCCGTCATGTGATCAGCTATTTGCAGGATTTTCTGTTTACGCCACAGCGCGTGAATTCTCCCGTCAGTTCGCTTTCGGGTGGTGAGCGCAATCGTTTGCTGCTGGCGCAGCTGTTTACCCGGCCCGCCAATCTGCTGGTAATGGATGAACCCACCAATGATCTTGACGTGGAAACCCTGGAATTACTGGAAGAATTGCTGGCTGAGTTCAAGGGCACTCTGTTGCTGGTCAGTCATGATCGCAGTTTTCTGGATAATGTTGTTAGCAGCACGCTGGTGTTCGAAGAGCATAGCATTCTGCGCGAATATGTCGGGGGTTATCAGGACTGGTTGCGGCAGAAGGTTCAGACGGCGGCGGACAGGTCGGCGCTGAATACTAAAAGTAAAAATACGCCAGCCGCAAAAACGCCGACTGCGAATAAAATGCGTAAACTGAGTTATAAGGAACAGGATGAACTCGACAATTTGCCCAAAAAAATCGAATCACTGGAACTCGAGCAGGAAAGGCTCCAGGCAAAAATCAGCGATGCCGGATTCTATCAGCAGGATAAACAGAAAATTGTGGATACTCTGCAACAGATAGAGGCCATACAAAAGACAGTGGAACAATCCTATCAGCGCTGGGAAGAGTTGGGATGATATTTGCCCGTGAAGCAGGAATCAACTTTCCTCATCAAAACGATTATTGACAAGATGTTCAATGGCGTCGATCGCCTCCTGCTCATCTTCACCATTAGCGCATAGCAGCAACGAAGTTCCCTTGCCGGCGGCCAGCATCATGACGCCCATGATGCTTTTACCATTGACCTTTTTATCATGGTGATGAAGAAAGAGATCGGCCTTGAATTGCGAACTCAGGGTTACCAGTTTGGCGGCGGCGCGAGCATGCAAGCCGAGTTTGTTACAAATCAGGATTTCTTTTTTTAGCACCTGAGAATGGCCTTCATTTTTCAGTCCCTCCGGCCGTTAGCGCAAGAATGCCGTCCTGACCGCCGCTAACCGCTTTCTCGGCCAGATCATTTAATTTAAGGCCGGGATAGTTCATTACCCGTACGAGCATCGGCAGGTTGACGCCGGAAACCAGTACCCGTTCGGGATTCAACAGTTCCGAGACAATGTTACTGGGAGTGGCGCCATACATGTCAGTCAGGATGAGTACGCCCTCACCGTCATTCAGTTTTTGCAGGGTGCTACGAACCTGTTCCAGCATTTCATCGGTGTTGCAGTCCATGCATGCGACCAGCACCCGGGTTGGCAAAGTCGCGCTGCCGATCACGTCTATGGCAGTATTATATAAAGTTTCGCCGATACTGTCGTGTGTCAGGATTAACAGACCAACACTCATTTCCGTTTCCTCATGATAGCTCTCTGTGCCGATGCAGAATACCGGGGCGTCGTTCTTTAAACCAGGCAGTCAGCTTTTCAACCATATAAACAGACCGGTGCTGACCACCGGTACAACCGATGGCGATGGTCATATAACTGCGATTATCCGCTTCAAAACGTGGTATCCAGTGTTCGAGAAAGTTGCGGATATCCTCGAACATTTTTATGGCATCGTCATGCTGTTCCAGAAATTCAGTAACGGCCGGGTCGCAGCCTGTCAGCTTGCGCAGACAGGGTTCCCAGTGTGGATTGGGAATACAGCGTACGTCAAAAACAAAATCGGCATCGACCGGTATGCCCTGTTTGAAACCAAAGGATTCAAACAGCAGGGAGAGCCGGCTATGATCGCCGTTGTTGACGCGGGATTGAATCAGTTCCCGTAGTTGATGAATATTGGTGCGGCTGGTATCCATGTGCAGATCAGCCTCGACGGCAATCGCTTCGAGCAGGCTGCGTTCCTGAATAATCGCTTCACTAAGCGGTACTTTGTCACTGCTGAGTGGGTGACGGCGCCGGGTTTCACTGAAACGTTTTATCAGGGTGGCATTGTCAGCTTCAAGAAAGAAAATTTCAATATCCATCTTGTGTGATCTCAGATCTTTGAGAATACCGGAAAAGCCGGCCAGATCGGCAGCGGTGTTGCGAGCATCGATACCCACCGCGATATGTTCATGGTCCATATTGGTGGATGAAAGTAATTGATCAGCCAGCGCGGGTAGCATGGCTGCCGGCAGATTGTCGATGCAATAGTATTGCAAATCTTCCAGCACATTGAGCGCGATAGACTTGCCGGAGCCGGACAGGCCGCTGATGATGATCAGTTTCATGATGAGTTATTCTTGATCAGTTTTCGCTGACGGTTAATAAAGTCCTGAGCGGAATTATAGCCGTGTAAATGCAGAGCATGGTTGCGTACGGCGGTTTCAATGACAATGCTCAGATCCCGCCCCGGCCCCAGAGGCAGAACGACTTCAGGAATGTTTATATCCAGCACCCTGAAGTACTGCTGGGTGCAGGTGCAGTCCAGGCGTTCCAGTGGTGGGTTGTTCTGTGCGTCAAAATTCTCCAGTTTGATGATCAGGCTCAGACGTTTGTCATTGAGAATCGCATTATCGCCGAACATGGCGCGCACGTTAAGTATTCCCAGCCCACGAACCTCGATAAAATCTGCGAGTAGATCCGGGCAGCGACCATGCACCGTATCCGGGGTGGCCTGAAAGAATTCGGGTGCATCATCAGCAATAAGACGGTGGCCGCGGGTCAACAATTCCAGCGCCAGCTCACTTTTTCCTACCCCACTGGGACCGGTGAGCAGCACGCCCAGTCCCAGCACTTCCATGAATACGCCGTGGATGATCTGTTTTTTGGAGAGCATGCTGCTGAGATGACAATCCAGCACCTCGATAATCCGGCGCGCGGTAAGGGGGGAACCGAGCAGGGGCGTCATCGTGTCCCTGGCCCCTTGACGCAACGCATCCCGCGGCAGGGTGGAACAGGCGAAAATAATCATAGCGGGGCGGGCGTCGAACAACTGGCGCAGGGTATCCTCACAGATATCGGCTTCCAGTTCGGATAAATACTGGGTTTCGGTTGCCCCCAGTACCTGAATGCGGTTGGGGCGTATCAGATTCAGGTAGCCGACCAGATTGGGCTGGGGGTCGGATCGGGATTCCAGAATCGGACGATCAGTTTGATTTGTGTCGGACAGCCAGATCAGTTCCAGCGGTTTTTGATGGCTATCAAAGACGTCCTGTGCCGTGAGATTTGTGGCCATGATCAGGTCGGAGGTTGTTCTCGTTCCCTGATAAGTGAATATATTTCATGTTTGCTCCCGGCATGGCGGAGGCTGTCTCTGAAGCCTTGTTTGTTGAACAGGCTGGCCAGTTCGGAAAGAATGGCAAGATGTTCGTCAGTGGATTCCTCGGGCACCAGCAAGGCGAATATCAGATCAACCGGCGCCTGGTCGATGGCGTCGAAGTCGATCCCCTCGGCCAGCCGGATAAAGGCGCCGCTGGCCTGGCGAGTGTTCTTCACCCGCCCATGGGGAATGGCTACGCCATACCCAATACCGGTACTGCCGAGGCGTTCACGGGACAGCAGGCTGTCAAAAATATCACCGGCGGTGACATATAACTGATCCTGCGCCAGCAGTTGACTGAGTGCTTCAAGCGCCCGTTTTTTGCTGTGAGCGCCTGCTTCGCAGGCAATACGATCTTCGCTTAACAGGTCACTGAGTTGCATGCCCGATTCTCATTAATCCGGATAGTCTATTTTATTCAAATGCCCCGGTTATGCAGCATAAATACCGGAGCCTTGAGCCTTAGTTTTCTTCTTCCACCTCGGCCTGCCATTTCGGGCTACCGTTACCCCGGTGATGGTTGGTGATCTTTTCCTTGTGCTTTTTGACTTGCCGATCCAGTTTGTCAATCATGGCGTCGATGGCGGCATACATGTCTTCGTGCTCGGCATCGGCAAACAAATTGCCACCACTGACATGGATGGTCGCTTCCGCCTTTTGCCTGAGTTTTTCGAGACTCAATATAACGTGGACGTTGGT
The DNA here is from genome assembly GCA_011052165.1 of Gammaproteobacteria bacterium. Lineage (GTDB taxonomy): Bacteria > Pseudomonadota > Gammaproteobacteria > UBA6429 > Thiohalophilaceae > JAADGZ01. The sequence goes on along the minus strand of DRJN01000007.1, from coordinate 2,776 downwards.
AACATGATCAAAATGCCGTTCAATCCGTTCGAGTTTTCCGACTACGTAGTCATGGAGTGAATCAGTAATTTCAAGATGATGTCCTGTTATATTCAGTTGCATAGAGTATTCCTCCTGGATATTTATGTGAGGCGTTTACGTTCATTCGAAGGCGGTATGGCCAGTGTCTCCCGGTATTTTGCAACGGTACGTCGCGCAACTATGATACCCTGATCTGAAAGTATATTGGCAATTTTACTGTCGCTCAATGGTTTGTTGGGCAGCTCAGCGGCGACCAGTTTTTTGATCAGGGCGCGAATGGCCGTGGCGGAACATTCGCCGCCACTGACGGTGGAAACGTGACTGGAAAAAAAGTATTTCAGTTCGAAGATACCGCGGGGGGTATGCATGTATTTTCGGGTGGTGACGCGGGAGATGGTGGATTCGTGCATATCGACCTTTTCGGCAATGTCGTGCAGTACCAGCGCCTTCATCGCTTCTTCACCATGTTCGAGAAAATCAGCCTGACGATCGACGATGCAGCGGGAAACTTTGAGCAAGGTTTCATTGCGGCTTATCAGGCTTTTGATAAACCAGCGTGCTTCCTGCAGATGGTTTTTCAGACAGGTGTTGTCCTTGCTGTCGTTGACTTTTTTAATCAGACTGGCGTAATGTGGATTGACGCGAAGGCGGGGCGCGGCATCGGAATTCAGTTCCACCTGCCAACGACCCTTGATCTTGGTGACAATCACATCCGGGATAATATATTCCGGCCGGCTGGCCGTGATCTGGCTGCCGGGTCGGGGGTTGAGTGACTGAATCAGATGAATGATTTCTTTCAGCGACTCTTCGCTTATTTTCATGCGCCGAGTCAACTGGGCATAGTCACGGTTGGCGAGCAGCTCGAAGTGTTCATTAACCAGTTGGATGGCCGGTTCCAGCCATTCAGATTCAAGTGGAAACTGTTTTAGTTGCAGGCTCAGACTTTCGCGCAAATCCCGCGCACCGATCCCGGCGGGATCGAAATTCTGGATTCGGTGCAGCACCGCCTCGACTTCATCGAGTTCGATTTCCTCAAGATCATTGATCAGTGCCTGACGAATCTCTTCGATTGAAGTGCCGAGATAGCCATCATCATTGATGCCATCAATGATCACCCTGGCAATAGCCTGATCGGTTTCGGAAAAGGGTGTCATCTCCATCTGCCAGTGTAAATGATCCTGCAAGGATTCATCGCTGGTACCGGAAACCTCGAAGTCGTGTTCGACGGCGTTGCCGGATGAGGATGGCGGGGTGATGGAGTCGTAGATGTCATCCCAGCTGGAATCGGTCGGCAATTCGTCGGGGATGGCAGAATCTTCATTCGATCCCTTGATCTCAGTTGTTTCAGTTTCCTGTTTACTGGCGGCTATCTCGGTCTCGGGTGTGCTTTCAGAATCATTCTTGTTAGTGGATGTGTTGTTATGATCGTCATCCAGTTCCAGCATTAAATTGGAGTCCAGCGCATCCTGAATTTCAGTATGCAGCTCCAGCGTGGACAGCTGTAGCAGACGAATCGCTTGCTGCAACTGGGGAGTCATGGTCAGGTGTTGACCGAGTCGGAGTTGTAAAGCTTGTTTCATATTTTATATTTGGGGATCTCAGTCGGCGGGAAAGGGTTACCGGCTATATTAATTTTAGCTTATTTCAATTTGTAGTGCAGGAAATTTGGCATACTTTTTTCATAACAATTAAATTGACAAATCTGTTGTGATGGCTACCGCTTTTTCTTTCTGATTTTACGCTGTCTTTGAGTCAGTCATGTCTTGATTGAGGAGAACAAGGGGGCTATAGGCGGAAGTGTTCACCCAGATAGACTTTTCTGACATGGCTGTCAGCCAGCAGGGAGTCAGGATCACCAGAGGCAATCACCTGGCCGGAATTCATGATGTAGGCGCGTTCACAGATGCCCAGCGTTTCGCGCACATTGTGATCGGTAATGAGCACACCGATGTCACGTTCAGTCAGATGTTTGATAATGCTCTGAATATCCAGTACCGAGATGGGATCCACCCCGGCGAAAGGTTCATCGAGCAAAATAAATCGTGGTTCGGTGGCCAGTGCCCGGGCGATTTCCACCCGCCGCCGTTCGCCACCGGAGAGGCTGACGCCGATATTGTGGCGGATGTGGGTGATATGAAGTTCTTCCAGCAGTTCTTCCCGTTTTTGTTCCTGTTGAAAATGGCTCAGTTCGGAGCGGGTCTGCAGAATGGCCATGATGTTATCGGCCACCGACAGTTTGCGAAAAATGGACGCCTCCTGCGGCAGATAGCCAATACCATTACGAGCACGCAGGTGTAGCGGCAGCGGGGTAATATCCTTATCGCCCAGATAAATGCTGCCCTTGTCTGCGGCTATCAGTCCCACGATCATATAGAATGAGGTGGTTTTGCCGGCGCCATTAGGCCCCAGCAGGCCGACGATTTCGCCACTTTTTATATTAAGGGATACATCCTGCACCACATCGCGGCCCTTGTAACGTTTGGCCAGGTGGTGGGCGCTGAGTTCACTCCGGGAGGGGGACGTGTCGCTCATGGTGTTTCGTCAGGTGCGGGTTGCCCGGATGCGGGTTTCCAGGGCGCAGATAATTGCCAGGGTGGCGGTCCCCAGGGTGCGGATTGCCAGGACGCAGGTTGCTGAGACGCAGGTTGCTGGGAGGCAGGTTGCTGAGACACAGGTTGCTGGGACACAGGTTGCTGGGACACAGGTTGCTGGGACACAGGTTGCTGGGACACAGGTTGCTGAGACGCAGGTTGCT
>DRJN01000006.1 GCA_011052165.1 Gammaproteobacteria bacterium | reverse complement strand
TGATCACCACTGTACCAGGGAAAGATCCCGCGCCGGTACGCCGCCAGCAAGCGCTCAATGCTCAGATCGCCACCGATAGCCAGCAGCCCGTCCGGTTCACGCAGAGCCAGTTCCGGATTTGGAAAATCCTGACGATCACAGGGGTTTAGCCAATAGGGGGCGGTCATAAAATTAGTTCTTTGTCTCTGATTTTTTAGCTTTGTTGTATAATACACTGACAGATTATTACAAAAGCCCTGCCAGGAAGATAATGAGTTTAAAACAGATATGGGTCGATGCTGACGCGTGTCCAAAAGTGATTAAGGAGATCCTGTTTCGGGTTGCGGACAGAGTCAGCATACCGGTAATTCTGGTTGCCAACCAACCCCTCAGAGTTCCTCGATCCCGTTATATCCGTTCGATTCAGGTGGCCGCTGGTTTTGACGTTGCGGATAACCACATAGTGCAACAGGTAGAAACGGGGGACCTGGTGATAACAGCCGATATCCCATTGGCGGCAGAGGTCATAGCCAAAGGCTCCCTGGCCTTGAACCCTAGAGGCGATCTTTATACCGAAGAGAACATCCGTCAGCGCCTGAACATGCGGGATTTCATGGACACCCTGCGAAGCAGCGGGGTGGATACGGGGGGACCGGCATCATTCAGCCAGAGCGATCGACGTATTTTTGCCAACCAGCTGGATCGATTGTTGGCCAGGTAGAACATCTATCGCCCGTACTTAACATAATATACATTATACGAAGTAGGGGAACCTGGCTCTACTGCCTCCGGACAAACCCATTCCATCGCCATCAAGCCTGCAACGAAGAGGAAACCGTAAGTTTTGGTTTAAATTATAATGTATCATATGGTCATGACCTCGGCATGCCGAGGTCGAATGATCCATGCCAAATAAACGTGAAATAACATTAGGATTATTGAGTAACATATTGTTTTTAACTATTATATTTAATATATGATAACGACTATCCGGCATAGAATGGAGATCTAAAATGGAACAAGCACTGAATCTGGTGCTGGTCAGCGTTCATGGACTGATTCGAGGTCATGACCTTGAACTCGGCCGTGACGCGGATACCGGTGGACAAACGCTATATGTGGTGGAGCTGACACGAGCATTGGCACGGCACCCCGAAATTGCAAGCGTCGATCTGCTCACACGGCGAGTCGAGGATCCGGAACTCTCGGACGACTATGCATACCCCATCGAGGACATTGGGGATAATGCGCGTATTGTTCGCATTGATGCAGGTCCGCCTAACTACCTCGCCAAGGAGCTGCTCTGGGATTACCTGGACGAGTTTGCCGACAACGCACTGGAGTTCCTGCGCACCAGAAGCTCGATGCCTGATCTCATTCACAGCCATTATGCCGACGGCGGCTACGCGGGCGCTCGTCTTGCCGGTCTGCTCGGCATACCGCTGGTGCATACCGGACACTCCCTTGGGCGGGTCAAACGCCGCCGATTGCTCGCCACGGGACTCTCAGCAAATGACATCGAAACGCGTTACAACATGGCGCGCCGCATCGAAGCGGAGGAAGATACGCTGGCCGTCGCTGAACGTGTCATTACCAGCACGCACCAGGAAATCGAAGAACAGTATGAACTCTATGATCATTACCAGCCGGAGCGCATGCGCGTTATTCCTCCCGGCACCAACCTGGAGCGTTTTCAGCCACCCCAGGGTCATGAGAAAGACTCGCCGATCGCCGCCGAACTGAAGCGCTTCCTGCGCCAGCCCGGCAAGCCCATGCTGCTGGCACTTTCCCGCCCGGATCCGCGCAAGAACATTGACACCCTGGTGAGCGCTTATGGCGAATCCAGCCAGTTGCGTGATATGGCTAATCTGGTGATCATCGTCGGCAACCGCAATGACATCGAAGATATGGACGATGGCGCGCAGGAGGTACTCAGAGCGTTATTGCTCGCCATTGACCGTTATGACCTCTACGGCAGGGTCGCCCTGCCAAAGCACCACGATTGGTGCGATGTGCCATTATTGTATCGGCTGGCCGCTATTTCGCATGGTGTGTTTGTCAACCCGGCATTGACGGAACCCTTTGGACTAACGTTAATCGAAGCCGCCGCCAGTGGTCTTCCGGTGCTGGCCACTGAAGACGGCGGCCCCATGGACATCCTTGCCAACTGCCGAAATGGGCAACTTATCGACCCGCTGGACAGCGAGGCCATGGCCGAAGCGCTGATCAGGATGCTCTCAGATGACGAAGCCTGGCAGCGCATGGCGAGCAATGGCCTGGCCGGCGTGCGTCAACACTATTCCTGGCCTGCACACGCGCAATGTTATGTGGATATGATCAAGCCCATGATCCAGCGCACCGAGATCCCGGCCCTGCGCCCTACCCTGCGCCGCGCCAGCGTTTACCATGACCGTGCGACCTTCAGCGATCTGGACCAGAGCCTGCTCGGCGATACCAAGGCCCTCAAGATTCTAATCGACGTACTGCGCGAAAACCGCAAGTGTGCGGCATTCGGTATCGCGACCGGCCGGCGCCTGGACTCGGCGCTCAAGGTGATGAAGAAATACGGCATACCCCAACCGGATGTATTGATCACCAGCAGCGGCGCCGAGATCTACTATGCGCCCAAGCTCACCGCCGACACGGCCTGGCCACACCACATCGACTACCAGTGGACGCCACACGCCATTCGCCGTGTGCTGGCTGATCTACCCGGCCTGAAGCTACAGCCCCGTAGCGAGCAGAGCCGTTTCAAAATCAGCTATTACATTGACCCTGGCGAAGCGATGGGTGTGGAAAAGATCAGCCGTCTACTGCACCAGGAAGGCATCACCGCCAACGTGCTGCTCTCATTCGGGCAGTTTCTCGATGTGCTACCCGTGCGCGCTTCCAAAGGCTTCGCCCTGCGTTACGTCACGGATCGTTGGGGGATTCCGCTGGAACGAACCCTGGTGGCAGGCGGCTCCGGCGCCGATGAGGATATGATGCGCGGCAACACCCTGGCGGTAGTGGTCGCCAATCGCCATCACGAGGAACTGTCACAGCTGGCGGAAACCGGGCGCATCTTTTTCCCCCAGCGCGCCTACGCCGGTGGTATCCTCGAAGCACTCGACTATTACGACTTCTTCGGTAGCTGCGCACTCCCCCGTGAACCCGTGTCTGAAGTACTAGTGTAGTGTCCTGAATAGTATGCCTATTAAGACGAGACGAAACACTACACTAGACACATTATGAGCGATCGGCTGCTACTCTGTACTGATCTAGATCGGACATTGCTGCCGAATGGTGTGCAAGTGGAATCCCCGGATGCCCGGGACCGGTTTGCAGCACTCGCATCCTTACCCGGCATCACGCTCGTTTACGTAACCGGTCGCCATCGTGAACTGGTGCAGAGTGCCATCGACAGCTACAACCTGCCGCAACCGGCCTACGCCATTACCGATGTCGGCAGCAAAATATACCGCATTGAATACGGCTACTGGCATTCCTGGTCAGACTGGGAGGCAGAGATCAACCGCGACTGGGGCGGCATGAACCACGCCACGCTACACGAATTATTTTGCGACCTGGGCGACTTGCAGTTGCAGGAAAGCAGCAAGCAGAACACTCATAAACTGAGTTTCTACGTCTCCCTGCACGTCAATCATGAAGCCCTGCTGAGCAAAATGGAGGCGCGTCTGACGGCGCGTGGGGTACGCGCCAGCCTCATCTGGAGCATCGACGAAGCCGCCGCCATCGGTCTACTGGATGTACTGCCGAAACGCGCCACCAAGCTACATGCCATCGAGTTTCTGGCCAGGCAAATGGCATTCAGAGTCGAGGATATCGTGTTCGCGGGTGATAGCGGCAACGACCTGGTTGTGCTGTCGAGCGCCATTCCCTCAGTGCTGGTCGCCAATGCCAGTGCCGGGATAAAAGAAGCGGTGCAGGTCACCGCGGCCGAACATGCCGGAACCCTCTATATCGCACGCGGTGGCTTTCTCGGCATGAACGGCAACTACAGCGCAGGCATACTGGAAGGCGTCGCGCATTTCCATCCAGGCATTACCGGCATGCTCAAATTTTAGACTA
>DRJN01000005.1 GCA_011052165.1 Gammaproteobacteria bacterium | reverse complement strand
GTGACCTTGCCATGAATGCTGGCCAGTGCTTCAATATTGCTGATAGCCTGGTTCATCTGTTTTTCCAGCACCGTATGCGTCAGCATAATGATGCTGGCTTTGTCGGAACCGGGTTGCGGTTCTTTTTGAATCATGGCTTCGATGCTGATCTCCGAGTCACCCAGAATACGGGTGACATCGGCCAGCACGCCGGGCCGGTCGTCGGCCTGCATACGCAGGTAGTAAGCGGTTTGGACGTCATCCATGGACAGAATCGGAAGATCAGACAGGGCATCCGGCTGGAAGGCCAGGTGCGGTACCCGGTTTTCCTGATCCGTCGTCAGTACCCGCACCACATCTACCAGATCGGCAACGACAGCGGAAGCCGTGGGTTCAGCCCCGGCGCCAGCGCCATAATAAAGCGTTGGACCCACGGCATCCCCCATTACCAGCACCGCGTTCATGACACCATCGACATTGGCTATCAGCCGCCGTTCCGGGATCAGGGTGGGATGCACACGCAGTTCCACACCCTTGTTCGTGCGGCGGCTGATGCCAAGATGCTTGATGCGATAACCCAGTTCTTCGGCAAAATTCACATCTTCACGAGTAATTTTGGTTATGCCTTCGGTATAGGCCGCCTCAAACTGCAACGGCAGACCAAAAGCGATGGAGGCCAGGATGGTGAGCTTGTGGGCGGCATCAATGCCTTCCACATCAAAGGTCGGATCGGCTTCGGCATACCCCCGTTCCTGGGCTTCTTGCAGAACATCGCTAAAGTCTCGACCCTTGTCCCGCATCTCGGTAAGAATAAAGTTACCGGTGCCGTTGATAATACCGGCCAGCCACTGAATCTTGTTGCCCGCCAGTCCTTCTCGAATCGCCTTGATAATAGGGATGCCGCCCGCCACAGCGGCTTCGAAAGCCACCATGACACCCTTGTTCTGGGCGGCAGCAAAAATCTCGCTACCGTGTTTGGCAATCAGCGCCTTGTTAGCGGTCACCACATGCTTACCCTGGGCGATAGCCGCCATCACCAGTTCTTTTGCAAGACCCTCGCCGCCAATGAGTTCGATGATGATCTCTACCTCTGGATCATTAATCACCGCCATGGGATCCGTGGTCAACGTGATACCCTCTGTATCGCAGATACGCGACTTCCCCAGATCACGCGCCGCAGCATGGGTGATCACGATTCCACGTCCGGCGCGACGGGCAATTTCTTCCCTGTTACGCTTCAATACATTAACGGTACCGCCACCGACGGTGCCCAGCCCCAGAAGTCCTGCTTTTACAGCATCCACTTTATTTTTTCTCTCATCAGTCATCCGCATCTTTTTTAAACATATCCCGGATGCCACGAATGGCCTGCCGGATGCGGTGTTCATTTTCAATTAACCCAAAGCGCACATGACCATCACCGTATTCGCCAAAACCGATCCCCGGTGATACCGCCACTTTCGCTTCTTTGAGTAACAGCTTGGAAAATTCCAGTGAACCCATCTCAAGAAACTGTTGCGGAATGGGCGCCCAGACAAACATGGTCGCCCGGGGTTTTTCTACCCTCCAACCGATGGCATTGAGGCCATCGCAGAGCACATCACGACGACCGCGATACATCTCTGTGATGTCCTGTACACAATCCTGCGACCCCTCCAGGGCCGTAATCGCCGCCACCTGAATCGGCGTGAACATGCCATAGTCAAGATAGGATTTCATCCGCGCCAACGCCGCCACCAGAGTAGGATTGCCACACATGAAACCGACTCGCCAGCCAGGCATATTATAACTCTTGGAGAGCGAATAAGACTCCACTGCTACTTCTCTGGCGCCCACAACCTGAAGAATAGACGGTGCTTTATAACCATCGAAAACAATATCAGCATAGGCCAGATCATGAATCACCCAGATTTCATGTTCACGACAAATTTCCACTACTTTTTCAAAAAACTCCAGTTCCACACATTCAGTGGTCGGGTTGCCGGGAAAATTCAGCACCAGCATCTTCGGCCGCGGCCAGGAGTCCTTGATCGCTTTTTCCAGCTCGTCGAAAAAATCCACCCCCGGAATCATCGGCACATGGCGAATGTCCGCACCGGCAATAATGAACCCATAAGGGTGAATAGGATAAGCCGGGCTGGGCACCAGCACGGCGTCGCCCGGACCGACAGTGGCCAGCGCCAGGTGCGCCAGGCCTTCCTTGGAACCGATGGTGACAATGGCCTCCGAGTCCGGATCAAGCTCGACATCGTAGCGGCTCTGATACCAGTTACAGATAGCCTTGCGCAGTCGCGGAATGCCTCGGGAGAGGGAATAACGGTGAGTATCCGGGCGCTGGGCGACTTCGACCAGCTTGTCGACGATATGCTTCGGGGTCGGCTGATCCGGATTGCCCATGCCAAAATCAATAATATCCTCGCCACGCGCCCGCGCGGCCGCCTTGAGTTCATTGACAATATCGAACACATAGGGTGGCAGGCGATTAATTCTGGGGAAATTATCGATCAAAGGGCTATCCGGCTAAAATTGAATTTAGAGAAGCTCTGATTAATTCCTCCACTCGTGGATTAATTCCTCCGTTCGTGGTGAGCTTGTCGAACCATGAACGGGAACCCTCGTGAAATCATTATGTTACACATTTAACCCTTCGACAAGCTCAGGGCGAACGGAATTAATCAGCGCTTCCTTAGTATAAAGAGCATAAAGCCAGACTCCAGAGTCCGGCAAAGCTGGTAACATTAACGGGTGAGCAGGCAACCTGTCAATGTGTCGAGGTCACCCGGATTGTATTATTAGCGCACTGTGGTGTTGTTGGGGGATAAAAGTGAAGTTTACTGAGGAAAAACAAGATGGCCTGCGTATTTACAGCTATGATGCCCACCGGATCAATCTTCTGATTCCCCGTGAACTACACGTCGATGTGCCCGTCGATCCTGATACCGGCCTTAGTCCACTCACGTCCAGTTTTATTATTACCCGTGGCCAGCTTATCACCGACTGGCCGGTTTCCAGGTTTGAGGATCTCGATGTCGCTGCCATGGAAATCGTATGCCAGCTTGAACCGGAACTCATTATTCTGGGAACGGGCTCAAGGCTGCAATTCCCCGCCACCGAAATTACACTGCCGGTACACGAAGCGGGAATAGGGCTGGACGTAATGGATACCACCGCCGCCTGCCGGACCTTCAATGTACTCTCGGCAGAAGGCCGGCATGTGGCAGCGGCGTTGATAATCAACCTACCCGTCACTCATTTAAACAAGGCATCCACCGAGTAGCCTTCTTTCTCCAGAATGTCACGCAGTTTTTTCAGCGCTTCGAGCTGGATCTGGCGCACCCGTTCGCGGGTCACGCCGATGGTATTACCCACTTCTTCCAGGGTCGATACATCGTAACCATGCAGGCCAAAGCGGCGTTCCACCACTTCACGTTGCTTGTTACTCAGTTGTGCCAGCCACTGTTCGATATTGCCCTTGACATCATCATCCTGCAACAACACCACGGGGTCGATATTATTTTCATCCGGAATGGCGTCAAGCAAGGAATTATCGGCATCGATCCCCAGCGGGCTATCCACTGAAGCGATGCGTTCATTCAAACCCAGCATGCGCTTAACGTCTTCGATGGGTTTATCCAGCTTCTCGGCAATTTCTTCCGCGCTGGGCTCATGATCCAGGGTCTGTGAAAGATGCCGCGCCGCACGCAAATAAATATTAATTTCCTTGACCACATGAATCGGCAAACGAATAGTGCGGGTCTGATTCATAATCGCGCGTTCGATGGTCTGGCGTATCCACCAGGTGGCATAGGTTGAAAAACGAAAACCCCGTTCAGGATCAAATTTTTCCACTGCCCGAATCAGGCCAAGGTTCCCTTCTTCAATCAGATCCAGCAGCGCCAGCCCGCGGTTGAGGTAACGCCGTGCAATCTTCACCACCAGGCGCAGATTGCATTCGATCATTTTCTTGCGTCCGGATTCATCGCCCTTCAGAGCCAGACGGGAATAATATTTTTCTTCATCCGCTGTCAGCAGGGGGGTAAAACCAATTTCTCCCAGATACAAACGCGTAGCATCCAGTTGTCCATCGGGAATACTGCCCGCCTGATATTTTATTTTCTGATCTTCCTTTTTGTTTTCTTCAGTCTCGAAGTCTGCCTCAATATCATGATCAGCATCGTTCGATTCATCCTCTTTCAGGATTATAACATCGTGTTTATCTTCCATTGCTTCAGAAACGGCTTCCACGTCGGCTGACTCCATGTTTTCGTTGTTAAAAGGATGCTTGTCGTCATTGCCCATGATGCAGGTTCAAACCTTCATTAACGTTTATTTGGCAAATACCGCAAAGGGTTAGAAGGTTTCCCATTACGTCTGATTTCGAAATGTAACATTGGCCTGCTGGCTTCACTATTACCCATATCGGCAATTTTCTGGCCTAACTTTACTTTTTCGGCTTCTTTTACAAATAAATGACGGTTGTGCGCGTAAGCACTAAAGTAAATGTCGTTATGCTTGATAATAATAAGGTTTCCATAGCCGCGCAGACCATTGCCACTGTACACAACTTCACCCCTTGCAGCGGCATATATAGGCTGGCCAATTCGACCAGCAATATCTAGCCCTTTCTTGCCGGGATCTTTGTCTGAGTATCGATTGATGATCTTTCCATCGGTCGGCCAGCGCCATGTTATTTTTGTATTCTTTTTGTTTTTCTGCAACGCCGCATACTTTTTATTTGTGCTTCGCGTCACAATCCTGTGTTTCGATACTACCTTAGTTTTTGTTTTAGGTGCAGACTTTTTTTCCTGTTTGCCCGCCAGTTTTATTTTTTGTCCAGGGAAAATCGTGTAGGGGCGGGAAATGTTATTCCAGACCGCAAGCTTGCGGTAATCGACACCATGCTGCCAGGCAATGGAGTACAGCGTCTCACCTTTGCGTACCGTATGTGTGGTCTGCTGGTATCTTTTTGAGTAGCGACCATCACCGTAGCTGACAAAAGGGCTACTACATGCAACCAGCAGAGTCGCCAGCACAAGGACTATCAGGCGAACTCGTATCTCCTGAGGCATTAATTTTTCAGCGTAAACCAGGCTATCAGTACCGCCACCACCAGCACCCAGCCAATACGATCAATATAAGGGCGCAACGTCCGTTTCATTTTCTCACCACCCCAGACCATCAATCCCGCCACCAGAAAGAAACGCGCGCCACGACCCACGAACGAAGCCAAAACAAAAGGCAGAAAACTCATCCCCACCACTCCCGAACTAATGGTGAAAATTTTATACGGAATAGGTGAAAATCCAGCCAGCAGCACCACCCAGGTTCCCCATGTATCAAACCATGCACGCACCATTTCATAGCGTTCCCAGTAACCCGCGCTATGCAACAAGGGCGCAACCAGATCAAAGGCGAACATACCGATAGCATAGCCGGCCATGCCGCCGGCAATCGAGGCCAGCGTGGTGATCAAGGCATAACGCCAGGCGTGCGTCGTTTTTGCCAGCGCCATGGGCGCCAGCATCACATCCGGCGGTATCGGAAAAAAAGATGACTCCGCGAAACTCAGTCCCGCCAGGTACCAGGGAGCATGGCGGTGTTTAACCCAGCGCATCACCATTTCAAACAGACGGGAAAACACCCTCACTACTCTCTC
>DRJN01000004.1 GCA_011052165.1 Gammaproteobacteria bacterium | reverse complement strand
GGAGCAAATGTGAGGTGGGCAAGAGTTTAACGTTAACCATAGCCCCTTCCAGGGGCTTTCATCATACCACCCGCTCTGCGGGTGGTTGTTGATTTCTCTGCGCCTCCGCGTCTTTGCACCGTGAGAATCTCGCTTTGCGAGTTTCATCCGGTATTTCCTACGCGTTGCTCCGGTCGCGTTCTCTGCGGTATTTACTGAGTGTTTATTTCAGGAATTTTTCACTGATTTGTTTCGCAGCTTCTTCAATATTAATACTGCTCATATCCTCTTCTTCGGCATTTTCCGGCGGTGAGAAGGCGAGTCTTCGATTTTCTGAATTCAGGGTTTGCCAGCGTAAAGATGTGGCCGAACGTCGTCTGGTGTAAAATGCCGCAGTGGGGCGATCGAGGGCGCCGGCAATATGTAGAGGGCCGGTGGAGCCGCTGATAAACAGATCGGCAAACTGGATATGTTCGGCGAAGCAGCGCAGGCCTTCATCAGAAACATAAAGGCTGTGTGGGCAGTCCTCACCCAGCAGACGGCTAAATTTCTGCACCTGTGCGGCTTCAGTGGGTCCAGAGGACAGGATGATATGCAGGGGGCGTGTTGCATGCAGGCTACGGGCCAGCAGGGCAAACTGCGACAGGGACAGGTTGCCTGCTGAACCGCCACTCCCGGGATGAATAAAGATCAGCCCCGAATCTGTGTTGATATCGTGCTGCTGACAGAATTGCTGTTTGAGCAGACTGATATGAGTATCATCAAAGTGCAGGTAGGGCGGTTCGGGTAAAGGCGCAGGTTTATGTCCGTGCAGAAACAGATAGTAATTGACCATATCCCGGTTATAGGCATATTCCGGTTTCCTGGAAAGAGAGCGGTGCTGGCTTAATCGTTTGGTGTAGAATATCTGCGCCAGTTTGGTCGCCGGGGCGATGCGTTCGGTGATACCCGCAAAGCGTACAGCCAGACCAATGCGGGTGGTGGAATACAGGGTTATAACGGCATCGTAGTGCTGGCTTCGCAGCTGCTTTGTCAGGCTCCAGAATCCCCCCTTTTTACCTGGATCAAGTATGATCTGGTCGATATATTCACAGGCCTCGGCAAGGGGACGGGTATATTCGGGAACCAGAATATGCAGTTCAGTATCCGGCAGATTTTGCTTGAGTTGGGCAAAGGCAGGGAAAGCAAGCATGAAATCGCCAAGTTTATCGTTGCGTATAATGAGTATTTTTTTTGCTGTGGATTGCATATGGCAAATAATATCGGTATTTTTTACTAATGATAAGCAAAATAAGGCAAGAAACCTGGATTCCGCAGTTGACCACTACGAGGAGCCTTTGTCGCGATATGAAATTATTAACACTATTTGTATTTCCACCCTTCACCCATTGGGTAGAGCGCTACAACATGTATAGCCGCCCTGAGCACTCGCCTTGCTATGCAAATCAAGCGCTCAGAACAACTCTACATGCTGTTCAACTGTGGATTCCAGATTAAAGCATGGGATTAAAGCTATGGTTTGAGCGGGGGGCCTGGGCCGCCCGATCGGCGGCTGGCAGGGCGGCGGCGATCGAGCCGGAAAAGGTTAATAATATCGCCGTGATTCGTCATGCGGCATTTGGCGATATGGTGCTAACCCGAGCCTTTCTGCGGGAGCTTCGCAAACACTTTCCCCACGCAAAAATAACGCTTAGTATCGTGAGCAATTACAGCTTCTGTGTGCCGGAGGATATGGTTGACAGGATTCATATCGCCCATGGCAGTGATCGGCGCGATACTTCGCTGCGTGAACAGATCCGACAATTGCGCGCGCTGGGCTATCATGATCTCATATTCGATCTGGCGTCGACCAGTCGTTCTGCCTGGTTATGTTTGTTGAACCCGGCAAAACTCAAACTGGGCTTTCCCTATCACCATCTACAGCGCGTCCTGCTTTATGATGCCGCTGTGCTGCGCTCAGATCTAAAATTTGAGCTGGAAACCATGCTGGAAATGCTGAATCTGATTGGTCTGAAAACCGACTGGCCTCCCTGTTTTGACCTGACCGAGGAGATCATGAAACGGGATCGGCCCTATCTGGTCTATTTTACCACTGCATCGACTTCAGGAAAATGCTGGTCAGCCGATCGGTTTTCAGCACTGATTGCGAAGCTTGCCGACAAATATGCTGATTATGAGCATATCGTGCTGGAAGGTGTAGCCGCCTGGGAATCTATAGACGCTGTCATGGCGCCGCTAAAGAACAGGACAAACGTCACGCCTATGAAAGCGGGCAGCCTGGAGCAGAGTATTGCCCTGCTCAGGGGTGCGGTATTGCTGGTTAGTAATGACACTGGAACGCGTAATCTCGCTATTGCAACAGAAACGCCGACGGTGGGCATTTTTTTTAGTACCGTGCCCTATCGTTACTGGCCGCGCTACGGCCAACATGATGTGGTATTTACTCCGGATGGTAGTCAGCCGGAGGTGGATGCAGTGTTTCACTCTGTAGATAGTCTTATACAGAAGATACCACCGGATTCTATTTCCTGAATATGAATATACTGGTTTTATGCACTTCTCCCGGACTTGGTGGGCTTGAGCTTTATGCCGAGCGGGAATGGCAATATTTGCAGCAGGCGGGGCATGAGTGTCATTTTGTCGTTGCCGGGAATGGGCGACTGGCACAAAGAAACAGGGGCAGATCGGGGCCTGTATTTTACCTGACAAGACAGGCTAAATTTTTTCCATTCATTAATGCCCTGAAGCTGGCGCGATATATCAACTGCCATCGTATCGATGTCATCCATATGCATTGGGGAAAAGAGTTGAATCTTGCGTCATTGGCGAAACGATTTTCCCTGAAACTGTTTCGGTACAGGGTAAAACTGATATACACCCGCCACATGGGGATTACGCGCCAAAAAAAAGATTTTGTGCATGCTTTTTTTTACCGTCAGGTGGATATGATGCTGACGATTTCAAAACAGGTAGAAAAAGAGGCGCATATCTGCTTACCACTTGCAAGCGATCAGATCAAACTGCTGTATCTTGGCGTGGCCGATAAAACGGTCGATGAACCTGATTGCAACGGGTTACCTGAAAGGATAAAACAGAGTCAATTCAGGGTGGTCCTGTTCGGACGCATTGAATATGGTAAGGGGCAACATGTACTGGTTGAGGCCATGGCGCTGCTTTCAAACAGGAAACTTAATATAAGCGCCACCTTTGTTGGTCAGGTAATAGATAATGATTATTTTGAAAAACTGAAACAGTCAGTAAAAAAACAGGATCTGGAGGCGCGCGTCAGCTACCTGGATTTTATCGACAATCCAATGTCGGTCATGCCCTGTTTTGATGTGCTTGTACTGTTGACTTATTGCGAGACATTCGGACTGGTGCTGGTGGAAGCCATGCGTGCAGGGGTAGCAGTGATTGGCACCGATGCCGGTGGCGTGCCGGAAATCATTGAGCATAAGAAAACCGGAATACTGATTCCTCCTGGAGATGCCAGGGCGCTGGCTCGTGAATTAATAAGCCTCTATGATGATGCTGATTTGAAAAACCGCCTGGCCAGGGCCGGAAAAACCAGGGCCGACCGGGAGTTCAATGCAGATCTGCACTTTAATAAGCTGGAAAATCTACTAACAATAGGTGGAGTTTAGTATGCAAGCTGAATATATGCTTTCGGTCGTCATTCCTGTTTATAATGAACTGGAGGTGTTGCCTGAATTTCATGCCCGCATTACTCGAGTGCTTGATGGCCTGGTACTGGATTCTGAAATCATCTATGTCAATGATGGTAGTGGGGATGATTCACTTAGCCTTCTGAGTGAATTTTATGAGCAGGATACGCGTGTTGCTATTGTCGATTTGAGCCGGAACTTCGGTAAGGAAATCGCCATGACGGCAGGTTTGCACAAGGCGGAAGGGGATGCGGTTGTTGTGATTGATGCAGATTTGCAGGATCCACCTGAATTAATTCCACAGATGATTGAGGAATGGCAAAAGGGCTATGATGTTATCTATGCCAAACGCGCCCGACGTGAAGGTGAGTCGGCGTTCAAAAAACTGAGCGCACATCTGTTTTATCGTTTGATGCGCACGATTGGTCAAATTAAAATACCCGAAGACACTGGAGATTACCGGTTGCTCAGTCGGCGCGCGGTGGACGCACTCAATACCTTGGGTGAGCAGCATCGTTTCATGAAAGGCTTGTTTACCTGGATTGGCTATCGCCAGAAGGCGGTTATGTATGAACGCGATCCCCGACATGCGGGTGAAAGTAAATGGAATTACTGGCATCTGTGGAATTTCGCGATTGAAGGGATTACCTCGTATTCAAATGCACCCTTGAAATTAGCCAGTTATCTGGGGCTGCTGACGGCACTGGGCGCCTTCAGTTATGGGCTGTTTATTGTTGTTCGCACTCTATTGTATGGCGATCTGGTACAGGGTTATCCGTCGATGATTGTTATCATCCTGTTTCTTGGCGGTGTACAGTTGATGTCTATTGGTGTGCTGGGAGAATATGTGGGACGTATATTTAACGAAACCAAACGCCGGCCGCTTTATTTTATTAATAACTTCAGTGAGCCTCGGTCCAGACGGGGTCAGGCAGCAGAGTAAAGAAAGTGATAGTGCTGGATAATGATAATATGAAGCAGTTTATTTTGTTTGCGATGCTGGGTGGAGTCGGAACGGCTGGACATTATCTCACGCTTATATTATTGGTGCAGCTTGTTGGCATGGCGGCCGTGTGGGCGACTACAGTAGGATTCATGGTTGGAGCATTGATAAATTATTTTTTAAATTATCATGTAACTTTCCAGAGTGCTAAGACGCATAGTGAAGCGATGTTGAAATTTTTTATTGTGGCCGTGGTGGGCGCGGGTATAAATATGACAATAATGTTTTTTGGGGTAAATATCTTCGCTTTGTTTTATATTTTTGCGCAGCTTGCAGCTTCGTTTGTTGTGCTTCTGTGGACCTTCGCGGCAAACAAACTGTGGACCTTTTCTGTAAATGTGCAGCAGAAAATATTACCAGAAGAATAATAGAGAATATAAATGAAAGCAGAAATTTACGCGCAACTTGATAATCCTTCTTCCCGCTGGCATCTGCTGGCCTTGTTTGTCTGTG
>DRJN01000003.1 GCA_011052165.1 Gammaproteobacteria bacterium | reverse complement strand
TGCGCCATGACTTCTTCAGAAAAATCGGCATTGGTGTAGACGTTCTGCACATCGTCCAGATCTTCCAGCGCGTCCACCAGACGCATAACCTTTTCCGCATCGTCAAGCTCCATGTCTACGGAGGTAGAGGGCATCATGGTGATTTCGGCCATGTCCGGCTCCAGACCCGCCGCGGTCATGGCATCCTTGACGCTCATGAATTCGTCCGGTGAAGCCAGCACGTCGATCGAGCCATCTTCATGGGTCTGCACATCATCGGCCCCGGCTTCCAGCGCTACCTCCATGATTTGTTCTTCATCACTACCGGCGGCAAAGGTCAGGGTGCCGGTCTTGGTGAACAGATAGGCCACGGAACCATCCGTACCCAGATTGCCGCCCGCCTTGCTAAACGCATGGCGAACCTCGGCCACCGTGCGATTGCGGTTGTCGGTCAGACAATCCACCATCACGGCCAGACCGTTGGGACCATAGCCTTCATAGCGAACTTCTTCATAATTTTCACCATCATTAGCACCCGCGCCACGCTTGATCGCACGCTCAATGGTGTCCCTGGTCATGTTGCCGCTCAGACCTTTGTCAATGGCCGCCCGCAGACGGGGGTTGGAATCCGGATCGGGGCCTCCCATGCGCGCCGCCACGGTAATTTCCCGGATCAGCTTGGTAAACAGCTTGCCCCGTTTGGAATCCTGGGCTTTCTTACGATGCTGAATATTTGCCCATTTACTGTGTCCGGCCATACATTAACCCCTGCTGCTTATGCCTGTTCAATCAGGGTGGAATTTTATCATGATGCAAGGGCAAAGACACAAAATTAAAGCGTCAGTTTGACCCGTCCCCCTGCTCGATATGCACCGCACGACTATGCTTGAGCGCCGGGTTCTCGGTGACACGCAACGTCCCCTTCTCATCCTGCATAAACAGTACCTTGAGATGGTGGGTTCGCGCCGCGATCATGCCCCGTGCGTCACCCAGACACAATATCGCGGTCGCCCACGCATCACCGACCCTCGGGTCGGTATCAAAAACCGTGGCCGAAACCAGATCGTGTGTCACCGGTCTGCCGGTGCGTGGGTCCAGGATGTGCGAATAAACTTTGCCGTTGGCATCGAAAAAACGTCGGTAGGTCCCGGAGGTATTGATCGAGACCCCGAGTTCATCCTCTATCGTCACTATTTTCTGCGGCGTCAGCGATCCGGGTACCGGCTTCTCGATGGCGATACGCCACTTCTGCTGCCTCGGTTTGTGCCCCTTAACCAGCATGTCACCGCCAAACTCAACGATGTAATTGTGTATCCCATGGTGCTCCAGGATCTGCGCCAACCTCCAGATGCTGTAGCCCTCGCCCACCGATGACATGTCGATGGTCAACGCTGGCAACGTCTTACGGACACGGTTCTTCACAACATCGATCACCACATGATCGAAGCCGATCTCACCCAGCACCGCCGCAATATCCCGGGCAGGCGGAACATGGGGAGTGTGTGTGCGAAAACCCCAGAGGTCGAACAGCGGTGCAATGGTCGGATCATAGCACCCTCCCGAGGCCTGGTAGACCGTGCGCTCGATGCCCAACAGATGGATCACCGCGGGCGGCAGACGATACCAGTCCGTCGACTGCCGATGATTAAACCGCGCAATATCCGAGTCGTCCCGGTAGTTGGAGATCGCCTTGTCGATTTTAGCAAGCTCCGCGTCAACCTCAGCCGACAGCGCAGCTGGACGCACTGTCGGCACGGACCACCATGTGAGGTGATAGGTCGTACCCTCGGCAAAGCTATTGAGTTCCTGCAAGGCCGGTGGCCTGCTACAGGCCGGCATGGCCAGCAACACGACAAGTGTAAAAAAAGCGCTAACGCCACACGTCAAGCCCTGCCTATCCTTCATCATCAATTACCTCACCGGGAATACGGTACGTGCAAGGCCAACGACACACATCGGCCTGCACATCTTTTCAAGAATTAAATCCCCCTTTTAACAGACCTCTTTAACACAAGATTAAAGATTCAGGCAGGCATGATATTAATTGTTGCAACAGTATTTGCATGTATTTTATCCCCTCACCCCCACCCTCTCCCAGAGGGAGAGGGGGAAATACTTAGCAAGGATTAATATAGATTGCCTGACATTGCTACAGGCCGCTCAGGACGTGGCGGCTAAGGCCTCGGCCAGGGTTGAAGCCGTCATTACCTCAATCCCGGCCACCGCTTTGCGGGGGGCATTGCCTTTGGGTATCAAGGCCTGTTTAAAACCATGCTTGGCGGCTTCCTGCAACCGTTCGATCCCATTGGGCACCGGGCGAATTTCTCCGGCCAGACCGATTTCGCCGAACACAACCATATCCTGCGGCAGGTTACGGTTGCGCAGGCTCGATACCAGGGCCAGCACGACCGCCAAATCGATGCCGGTTTCTGTCACCCGCACGCCGCCGACCACATTGGCAAAAACATCTTGATCATAAGTGGCAATGCCGCCGTGGCGGTGCAGCACCGCCAGCAGCATGGCCAGACGGTTATGCTCCAGCCCGGTCGTGACCCGCCGCGGATTGCCCAGATGGGTCTCGTCCACCAGCGCCTGCACTTCCACCAGCAGGGGCCGCCGGCCTTCCAGGGTCACCATAATCACGCTGCCGGGGACCTCCTCCTCGTGATGGGAGAGAAAAATGGCTGAGGGATTGGCCACTTCTTTCAAGCCCTTGTCGGTCATCGCGAATACGCCCAGTTCATTAACTGCGCCAAAACGGTTTTTGATCGCCCGGATCAGCCGGTAACGGCTGCCGCTGTCGCCCTCGAAATAGAGGACCGCATCGACCATATGCTCCAGCACCCGCGGCCCCGCCAGGGCGCCTTCCTTGGTGACATGGCCCACCAGAAACAGGGATGTGCCTGTCTGCTTGGCGTAACGCACCAACTGGGCAGCGCTTTCGCGCACCTGGGCGACGGCGCCCGGCGCGGACTGAATCAGATCGGTATACACCGTCTGAATGGAGTCAATCACCATCACCTGCGGCTTTTCCTTCTGCGCCACGGTGAGAATATTCTCGATCCGGGTTTCCGCCAGCATTTTCAGATCCGACGTGGGCAGGCCGAGGCGATGGGCGCGCAAGCTCACCTGCTGCGGAGATTCTTCGCCAGTGATATAAAGCGCATTATCCTGCGCCGCCATCCCCACTAAGGTCTGTAATAACAGGGTGGACTTGCCTATGCCGGGATCGCCACCAATCAGGACCACCGATCCGGCCACCAGCCCACCCCCCAAGACCCGGTCAAACTCGGCAATCCCGGTTTTCTGGCGCAGCACATCATGGGCCTCTATCTCTTGCAGACGCTGCACCACACCCGCGTTGCCGCTACCGGCAAAACCACTGAAACGGGTAGTGGTCTTTGATGGACTCATCGCCAGCACTTCAGTCAGCGTGTTCCAGGCGGCGCAGTCAGGACACTGGCCCACCCATTTGGGACTCTCGCCACCACAGGCGCTACAGCTGAATACGGTTCGGGATCGGGACATAAATAAGGATTTTCCAGTCTAATTTGGCAACTAAATGTAGCATAGTTTGTCTTTTATCCTGTTATTATCCCATCCGTCATTACGTGAGCAAAGTCAGCATATCGCATCATTGCCGGTGGCATAATGCATCCCTCAATAAAACTGGGCATCACTAGATACAAACCTAATTATGTCGTGGTTTGAACAGACTATTCGTGAAAAAAAACAGACCTTGCGCTTGCTGACTGCCGAGCCGATGGCCGAGCTGGCTCGCGCCTGCGTAACGGACTGGAATGACAGCGACAAGCTGGATATTTTACTGCAAAAAAACATCCCGCTGCTGCCCCATTGTCATCTGATCTATGCGGTAGATATGCAGGGCCGCCTGATTTCCTCCAACATTAACGCCGATAACGTCGATATCAGCTGGCGCGGCACCGATCTCTCTGATCGCCCCTATCTTAAAACCAGCCTGCCTTATCAGGGTTATACAATTTCTCAGGTCTATGTGAGCCGCCAGACCCTGAAATTCTGTATCAGCGTTATGCATCCCGTGCGCGATGGCATGACTGTATCAGGCTTTATCGCCGCCGATTTTGATGTGGAAGATCTCCCCGCGTCAAAGGAAAATGCGGCAGAGAAAGATCAGGAATGGAAACAATACAAGGGTGATCCGGCAATTCGCAGCACCCTGTTTATGCAGGAACGCGCCCTGAGCGCCATGGACCGGTGCCTGGATGAGGTCACCGATATCATTACCGATATGATGCAGCATCATGGCATATTTCATACCAAGATCCATTTTTCCAGTTCCCGCGCCTCTTTCTGGTCCATGGAAGATCCCTACACCTATCATATCAATACGGTGGATGAACTGACCAATCCGGATCGCTGTCTGGCCTATCCCCGCCAGCCGCTCAGTGAACGCGCCCAGGTCAGCCACGATGACATCGCCCAGGTTCTGAACCTGTTCAAGGCACTGCGCAACGCGGATGAAACCATCTATTTGCGCTCATCTTCGTTTAACCTCGTCAATGGCATCGTTGGCCTGACCTTTTCCTGTGACGGTTCACATTATGTGCCCTATCGGGAATTTCTGAGCAAAAACATTGAATTCTGGTTTGGCGGCAACCCGCAAACAGAAAAAAGTTGTTCTAAATAGAAACCCCTACTCCCACGCGCCTGTGTGCCAGCGCTTTGCAGAGCGAAAAATTAGTTTGACCTTGTGGTGGCATTTCTGTGAGGCCCCACTCTGGCGAGTAGCCGGGTGCGATTACCGGCATTTTACTGTATCTTGGCTATCGTCCAGAGACAGAGGGCTTGAACATGACCGATATTTACAGCGCATTCACCGGCAATATCCCGGAAAACTATGATCGTTATCTTGGACCGATATTCTTCCACCGTTGTGCCGAAGATCTTGCGGCACGCATTGCCGCCGGGCAAACGCAGCAGGTCCTGGAAATTGCGGCAGGTACCGGTATTGCAACCCGTTACCTGCGCAACCGGTTACCAAACGAGACTCACATT
>DRJN01000002.1 GCA_011052165.1 Gammaproteobacteria bacterium | reverse complement strand
GCCTCAAAAAAACTATTCCCTTCTCTGCACGACGGAACGGCAGAGCCTTTTCGAGTCTCACCGCCTGAGGCGGTGGTTTACCCAAATTGAATTATTTTGCAGAAAATAATTTCGTAACGGGAGCTTTGTCCGGGCTAGAAAAGCTGTTCGGTAATATTCGAACCACGTTTCGCAGGACTATTCGCGGACGGCTCCTCCGTCTGCCGTTTCGGCACATTTTTACTTCGAAAATATTCAAACATGGCATCCCTCTGATTAGCATCAGCCAGCTCGCCGGTATCCGGATCGATCCGCACCGAGACAATCCCCGGCGGCTGCTCCAGAGGTGTTTCCGGCCGGCCCTGCAGGGCGGCGCGCATATAGCTGATCCACATGGGCAACGCGGCGCGTGCACCGGTTTCATGTGCACCCAGGGGTTGTGGTGTATCAAAGCCCACCCAGGCGATAGTCGCCACATCACCGTTAAACCCCGTAAACCAGGCATCACGCTGATCATTGGTGGTGCCGGTCTTGCCACCCAGATCTGTCCGCTTGAGCACCAAGGCCCGACGCCCGGTACCCTTGCGAATCACGTCTCGTAACATGGTATTGATCAAAAAAGCCGTCTGTGGACTCAGCACCCGCTTCGCCAGACGCGGCAACTGTGGTCCCTGCCGGATTTGCGCCCACTCCCGCTCATTCAGTCCGGCATACTGCGCCGGTAACTGCCAGGGGGCGGCTTCCAGCTTCGCCGCCATTTTGGGCGCCTCACTTGTTGGCGGGGCCGGTTTTTGTCTGGCTTTTTCGTCCGCTTCCGCTTTAGCCCTGGCTTCGGCCGCCGCCTCGCATTTCGGGCAGACCTGCAATGGACGCGTCATATCAACGATGTGATCATCCCTACGAATGTAATCAATAAAATAGGGTTTTATCTTATAGCCACCGTTGGCAAATACGGCATAGGCCGTCGCCAATTCATAAGGCGCGACCGCACCGCTGCCCAACGCCAGTGACAGATCATGCGGTAGATTCTTCGGCTTAAAGCCAAAGCGAGTCACATAACGCACGGTATAGCCGATACCAATATCCCGCAGCAACCGAATGGAAACCAGGTTGCGTGACTTGATGAGCGCTACCCGCAGGCGGGTGGGACCAAAAAAATGACCACTATAGTTTTCCGGCCGCCAGGTATCCTCCAGGCCGGGGGCATCAAACACGACCGGTGCATCATTGATAATACTGGCCGCCGTATAGCCCTTGTCCAGCGCAGCAGTATAAACAAACGGCTTGAAGCTGGATCCCGGCTGGCGTTGCGCCTGGATAACCCGGTTAAACTTACTCTGATAATAATCAAAGCCACCGACCAGCACCTCGGTAGCACCATCCTTTGGGCGCAATGAGACCAGCGCGCCGGCCACCTTGGGGATTTGCGCCAACCAGTGACAACCTGCTCCGGCCGCCGCCACATAGATCACGTCTCCGGCTTTCAAAACATCGGCTGCATGCCGGAGTGCCGGTCCCAGATGGTTTTCATCAATCCGGCGGCGCGCCCATTTAATCTGATCCCAGCCCAGGTAGACCATTTTCCCCTCCCGGGTAAACGCATACGCGGACTCATCCCCGACGCTGATGATCAGGGCCGGTTGCAAATGCCCCACCGGCTTCAGCGGCTTCAGCACGCGAGTCCAGGCCGCCAATTCATCACCCTCGTCATCAAGCCCGAGAAGATCCACATGTTTTATAATCCCGCGGTAACCATGACGGCGTTCATAGGCCAATAAATCATCCCGCAGCGCTCGGTTGGCCGCTTTCTGCAAGCGTGCATCAATCGTGGTATAGACCTCGAAACCATCGGTATAGGCGGCACCACCATAACGCTTCACCATTTCATCGCGCACCATTTCGGCAACATAGGGCGCCTCCACCCCGATATTCAGTCCATGCACGCGGGCATGCACCCGAACCTGCTTGCTCCGATCATATTCGGTCTTATTGATATAGCCCAGCGCCAACATGCGGCCAAGCACATAATCCCGGCGAATACGGGCGCGCTCAGGTGCCACCACCGGGTTGTAACGGGAAGGCGCCTTGGGCAGACCCGCAATCATGGCAATTTCAGACAGATCCAGTTTCGCCAGTGGTTTACCATAATAGACCTGGGCGGCGGCGGCGAATCCGTAAGCGCGCTTGCCCAGGTAGATTTTATTCAGATACAGGGTAAGGATCTCCTCCTTGGTCAGTTCATGTTCGATTTCCAGCGCCAGAAAAATCTCGTTGATCTTGCGCAAAAAGGTTTTCTCCCGACTAAGGAAGAAATTGCGCGCCACCTGCATCGTAATGGTGCTGCCGCCCTGGGTTCGCTTACCCGTGCGTATGAGCTGCCAGGTCGCACGCAAAATACCCTGGTAATCCACCCCGGGATGCTCGAAAAAGCGATCGTCTTCAGCCGCCAGTACCGCATGAATCAGGACTTTGGGGAATTCCTTATATTTAAGGGGGGTGCGTTTCATTTCGCCGAACTCGGCCATCAGTTCACCGCCGCGCGCGTAAACCCGCAGTGGAACCTGCAGTTGCACGTTTTTCAGGCTGCTGATTTCCGGTAGTCGGGGAACGATATAGGCATAGGTGCCAATACCCCCTATTGCACCCAGAAGCACCAACGTGAGAGCTGACGTAAGACAAAATGTGACGAATTTCTTAATAGTCGGTCTCATATGATTGATAAAAGTAAAGATTTCGGTGGCCTCGCCCGATAGGAAGTATATCGCTTCAACAGCGGGAACTCTATGCCGAAAGTTGTGCTCGAGTTAACCGCTTCATTTTTTTGTGTTTGTAATTATTCATGCCTTGTCCTATAGTTGACTCTGAAACCTAATGTAATTATGGATATAGTTTCTCTAACTCCAGGGTATTAAAGAAGAAAATGGGTTTTGCTGCGCTGTTCAAACCAAAAAAGCCGCCGGTTTTAGGGCTGGATATCAGTTCCACCGCCATCAAATTGCTCGAATTGGGCAAGCATGGCGATCGTCTGCGCGTGGAAAGTTATGCCGTCGAACCCCTGCCGCCGAATTCGGTTATTGAGAAGAATATTTCGGACGTGGAAGCCGTGGGCGAGGCCATCAAACGGGCGGTCAAGCGCTCGGCATCGCGCAATAAATTTGCGGCTGCCGCCGTGGCCGGTTCCGCCGTCATCACCAAAACCATTTCCATGCCGGCCACCCTCACCGAAGATGACATGGAACAGCAAATCGAGCTGGAAGCCGATCAATATATTCCCTATCCGCTGGAAGAGGTCAATCTTGACTTTGAATTACTGGGACCAACTGAAAATGATCCTGAGAGCGTCGATGTGCTGCTTGCCGCGTCACGCAGTGAAAATGTCGACGTACGCATCGCGGCCATCGAACTGGCCGGGCTGAAAGCCAAGATCATCGATGTCGAGGCCTACGCCATCGAAAATTCATTTGCCATGCTGGCGTCCCAGCTCCCCGAACAGGGCATCGACCAGACCATCGCCGTGATCGATGTGGGCGCCACCATGACCACGCTCAATGTCATGCACGATCTCAAGACCATTTATACTCGTGAGCAGGTATTTGGCGGCAAACAACTGACCGAAGAAATCCAGCGCCGCTATGGTCTCTCTTATGAAGAAGCCGGTATGGCCAAACGCCAGGGTGGTTTGCCCGATAACTATGTACCTGAAGTACTGGAGCCGTTCAAGGATGCCATGGCGCAACAGGTCAGCCGCTCGCTACAGTTTTTTTTCTCCTCCAGTCAGTACAATACTGTCGATCACATTGTGCTGGCCGGTGGCAGCGCCATGATCCTGGGTATCGACGAACTCATCGCCAATAAACTGGGGGTGCACACCTCGGTGGCCAATCCGTTTACTAACATGACCCTGGCTTCCCGGGTCAAGGCGCAAAGCCTCAGTAATGACGCACCAGCATTAATGATTGCCTGTGGTCTGGCCATGAGGAGTTTTGACTGATGGCGCGCATTAATCTTCTGCCCTGGCGCGATGAACTGCGCAAGGAACAGCAGCGGCAGTTCCTCACCATCATGGGATTGTCCGTCATCCTGATGCTGCTGATTCTGACGGCGGTGCATATCCAGTACGCCAATATGATCAGCACGCAGAATCACCGCAATCAGTTTCTCACGCAACAGATCGCCAAAGTCGATGCCCAGATCAAGGAAATCGTGAAGCTTGAAAAAGATAAGCGGAACCTGCGGGCACGTATCTCGGTTATTCAGCAATTGCAGGCCAACCGGCCCGAAATCGTACATCTGTTCGATGAAATTGCCCGTATTCTGCCCCAGGGCCTGTATCTGAAAAGCATTGTTCAAAAAGGCACGGGACTCACCATCGTCGGCTATGCCCAGTCCAATGCCCGGGTTTCTGCTTTCATGCGCAATATCGATGCCTCCGACTGGCTGAGCAAACCCATCCTGAAAGTCATCAAATTGAGCGCCAAAAAGGGAATCGGTACGCGTGAATTTACCCTGCACTGTATACAGGTCAATAAATCGGTCGGGAAGAAGTCATGAAAGATATCAGTATCGATCTAAATGATCTTGACATCAATGCCATTGGCAGCTGGCCCCTGCCCGTCAGAGCCGCCGTGATTGTCGTGGTCTGCATCCTGGTGCTGGTACTGGGCTATTTTCTGGACATCAAGGGTCAACAGCAGAGCCTGGGCAGGGCCGAGGCACAGGAACTGCAACTAAAACAGGACTTCGAGACCAAATGGAAGAAAGCCGTCAACCTGGATGCCTATAAACGGCAAATGAAGGAGATGCAAAAATCTTTCGGCACCATGTTGCGGCAATTACCCAGCAAAACCGAAATCGATGATCTGCTGGTGGATATTTCCCAAACCGGGCTGGCCAGCGGTATTAATTTTAAACTGTTCAAGCCGGGTAAAGAAGTCCAGAAAGATTTTTATGCCGAATTTCCCATTGAAATGGAAATGACCGGCGACTATCACCGCTTTGGTCGCTTTGTCAGTGGTATTGCCGCCTTGCCGCGCATCGTCACCCTGCACGATATATCCATCAAGAGGAATAACAACCATTCCAAAGACGGCAAGAACAACCTGACCATGCGTATCATTGCCAAAACTTACCGCTATCTGGATGAAAATGAAATCGCACACCTTCGTGCTATCAAGAACAAAAATCGTAAGGGGCGAAGAAGATAAGTACGTTATCTGACGGGATCGTATGAATATACTGAATGATTTACAACAACAGGCGAAAGGCCTTTTCAGTGCATTACAGATTGTTGTGCTGCTGTTTCTGGTCGCCTGTAGCGGCGATCACCATCAGGATCTCACGTCATATATTAACACTGTCAAAGCGCGTAAACAGGGACGTATCAAGGGCTTGCCTGAAATCAGGCCTTATGAATCCTTTACCTACGATCCCTCTAACCTGCGCGATCCTTTTTCTCCGTTAATCAAGGAGAAAAAAAAGGTTTCGGTTATTGGCAATGGCCTGCGTCCGGACAGCAATCGAAAACCTGAGGCGCTGGAACAGTTTTCGCTGGATTCCCTGGTCTTTGTGGGCACCCTTGAGCGCAATGGTAAACTTTGGGCCCTGATCTCCGCCCCGGATAATACAGTTTATCGTGTGCAGTCCGGCAATCACCTGGGGCAGAATTTTGGCGAAATCCTGTCGGTTTCGGAAACCAAAATTCTCATTAAAGAAATCATACCGAATGGCACGGGCGGCTGGATCGATCGCAAAGTCTCCCTGCAACTGACTGAATGACGCCTGATTGGGGTAGCAACACATGAATTTATCTATGGAAAATAAAATAACTCATCGCAGCCGGTTATGCCGGCGTGACAACCATGGCCACTGGCTGTTCATGATCCTGGCTTTGCTAATGTCCGTTCCCAGCCTCTCACAGGCGGCCAATAACGAACTCAATAACATTACCTATAATGCCCTGCCCGGCAACAAGATCCAGATCCGCCTCTCCATGACCCAGAAGGTTCAGAAACCGGCCAGTTTTACCATTGACAAGCCTGCCCGTATTGCCTTTGACTTCCTCTCAACCAGTGTCAACCTACCCGCTAAAACCACCCCGATCGGCATAGGCGTTGCCCGCAGCATTACGGCCATACAGGCCGGTAACCGCACCCGCGTAGTGGTGAATCTTTCCAAACTGGTGGGCTACAATACGGCGGTAGAAGGTAAGACCGTCATCATCACCCTCAACGACAACGCTTCTTCATCTTTCAGCAATCAGGGCGCAAATAGCGGCATGATGCCATCTTCACAGACGGGTCCCGCTATCAACATCCTCAATGTGGACTTCCATCGGGGAGAGAAGGGTGAAGGCCGTGTTATCGTCACCCTTGCCGATCCCAACACGGCGGTGGACATCAAAAAGCGCGGCAACGAAATTCTGGTCACCTTCAAAAACAGCGCCCTGGCTGAAGATCTGGTGCGCCGCATGGATGTAATCGATTTCGCCACCCCGGTAAAAACGATTGACGCCTTTAACCTGGGTAATAATGTACGTCTGGTCATTACCGCCAGCGGTCAGTTTGATCATATCGCCTATCAGGCAGATGAAAAACTGACCATCGACATCAAGCCTGTGGTTAAAACCGCAGATGAGAAGAAAAAGAAACGCCAGTTCGGTTACACCGGCGAACGCCTGTCTCTGAATTTCCAGAACATCGAAGTGCGCGCCGTACTGCAACTGCTGGCCGACTTCACGGGCATCAACATGGTCACCAGTGATACCGTTACGGGCAACATCACCCTGCGCCTGAAAAATGTACCCTGGGATCAGGCGCTGGACATCATCCTCAAAAGCAAGGGCCTGGCCAAACGCCAGACCGGTAATGTCATGCTGGTGGCCCCTGCGGAGGAAATTGCCGCGCGCGAAAAACTTGAGCTGGAAGCCAAGAAACAGATTGTGGAACTGTCCCCTCTCGAATCAGAAACCATCCAGATCAATTACGCCAAAGCGAGCAAGCTGGCCAAGCTCTTCAAAAAGAAAGGGACCTCCCTGCTTTCCTCGCGTGGTTCAGTTATAGTCGATC
The DNA here is from genome assembly GCA_011052165.1 of Gammaproteobacteria bacterium. Lineage (GTDB taxonomy): Bacteria > Pseudomonadota > Gammaproteobacteria > UBA6429 > Thiohalophilaceae > JAADGZ01. The sequence goes on along the minus strand of DRJN01000002.1, from coordinate 5,600 downwards.
CGCGCACCAACAAGCTACTGGTTCAGGATACGGTCAAACACCTCGACGCCATTCTGGCGATGGTACAGGAGCTGGATATACCCGTTCGTCAGGTATTGATTCAATCCCGCATCGTCCTGGCCAGCACCAACTTTAAACTGGAACTGGGCGTGCGTTTCGGCGTGACCCGTAATTACAACGCCAGCGATGGCAGCCAACGGGTCATGTCGGGCAGTTCTGAAGCCACCCGGCAACTCATCAACCAGGATACTCTTCTGCTAAAGGATCAGTGGAATGTCGACCTGCCTGTCACCAGCACAAGCGCGGGCAGTATCGGCCTGGCGCTGGCGCATCTGCCCTTCGGCACCCTGATCAATCTGGAACTGTCCGCCGCCCAGCTGGAAGGCTCCTCGGAAACCGTGTCCAGTCCCCGTGTGATCACCTCCAATCAACAGGAAGCGATTATCACCGCTGGCCAGGAAATCCCCTACCGTCAGGCCAGCTCCAGTGGCGCCGCCACCGTCGCTTTCAAGAAAGCCGTGCTGGAACTGAAGGTCACTCCGCAGATTACCCCCGACAACCGGATTATCATGACCCTGGATGTACGCAAGGATCAGCCGGACTTTGGTAATCTGGTCGATGGCGTTCCGCCCATCAATACCCAGAGTGTACAAACCGAGGTGCTGGTCAATAATGGCGAAACCGTGGTTCTCGGCGGTATCTATGAACAAACCAAGAGCAAAACCGTTAACCGCATTCCCTTCTTCGGCGACCTGCCCATCGTGGGCGCCCTGTTCCGCAGCTCCGTTGATGTCAACGACAAAAAAGAGCTTCTGATTTTCATTACCCCGAAAATCCTGAAGGATAGTATTACACTCTAGCCCTGGCGCTCCGGCTTTTATACCGGAGCAGATTTTAATCTCTCCAGCTCATGAATCAGGCAGCGCGAATCATTCTTATCGGCCCTATGGGCGCAGGTAAAACCACCATCGGCCGCCAGCTAGCCAAAACCCTGGGCATGGATTTTATGGATAGCGACCATGAAATAGAAGAACGGACGGGCGTCAATATCCCGCTTATTTTCGATCTCGAAGGTGAGGAAGGCTTCCGGCAACGCGAAATGGATGTCATTGATGATCTCAGCCAACGCGACCGGCTGATCCTGGCCACTGGCGGCGGTGCCGTTCTCAAGGCCGAAAACCGCCAACACCTGCACGATCGCGGGATCGTTATCTACCTGCATGCCGGCATTGACCAGCTCTTGAATCGCACCCGCCATGATCGCAGCCGACCCCTGTTGCAAACCGAGAATCCCCGCAAAAAATTCGAGGAATTGATGGCTCTGCGCGAACCGCTCTACCGTGAGACCGCGCACATCACCATCAATACTAACCGGCAAAGCATCAATCACGTAGTTAGCGAAATCATTTCTGCACTTGAAGACTTTCAGTATTAATCCCGCCAGAAAAATCGCGGGGCTATCGCAGCCATGTTAATTTCAACGTGAAATGCCCCCTTATTTTTCAGCAGACCCAAAGTTAAAAGTTCACCGGCAAGCTCCAAACTCGTTATAATCTTTTAATCTCCACCCGCTAACGATAACAGGCAAACAATGAAAACCCTTCGCGTTGAACTGGGCCAGCGTAGTTATCCCATCCATATCGGCCACAAGCTGCTGGGTCGGGACGATTTGGTTGCCCCGGCTGTTTCCGGTACCCAGGTCATGATTGTTAGTAATGACACGGTTGCCCCGCTTTATTTAGAACAGGCACGGGCAGCTTTCAGCCACTATGAATGCCAATCCGTCATTCTGCCGGATGGCGAGCAATATAAAAATCTGCAAACCCTGGACATGATTTTTGAAGGCCTGCTGAGCCATCATTTTGATCGTCACTGCACTCTGGTCGCGCTGGGCGGTGGTGTGGTGGGCGACATGACCGGCTTTGCCGCCGCCTGTTATCAGCGCGGCGTCGCTTTCATCCAGATCCCCACCACACTGTTAGCACAGGTGGATTCCTCTGTCGGAGGCAAGACGGGGGTTAACCACGCGCTGGGCAAAAACATGATCGGCGCCTTTCATCAGCCCCAGGCGGTCATCATCGACACTGACACACTGGACACGCTCGATGACCGGCAACTCAGTTCAGGTTTGGGCGAGGTCATCAAATACGGGCTTATCCAGAAAGACGAATTCAGCCGCTGGCTGGAACAGCACATGGACAAATTACTGGCCCGCGATCCTGACTACATTTCCCAGGCTATTGAAACCTCCTGTCAGTGCAAGGCCGATGTGGTGGCTGCCGATGAAAAAGAAAGCGGCATCCGTGCCCTGCTCAATCTCGGCCACAGCTTCGGCCACGCGATTGAGACCGGTACCGGTTATGGTAACTGGTTGCACGGTGAGGCCGTCGCGGTGGGCATGCTTATGGCCGCCGAACTGTCCATGCGTGAAGGCTGGTTGACCGGGAATGACGTCAAGCGGGTTGAAGATCTTATCGATCGCGCCAACCTACCCACCCGGGCACCGGCCAGTATGAACTATGCCCGTTTTATGGAACTCATGGCGGTGGACAAAAAAGTCCGCGCCGGAAAAATCAACCTGGTGCTGTACCGCGCGCTGGGCGATGCCTTTGTCACCCATGAGTTCGATCCGGATAACCTGGAGCAAACCATCAAGACTCATCGCGCCATCAACGGCGATCAGGAATAGTTGATGCTGAATCTTGCGCCCTATGCCGCCAACGATAAAAGCTCGCGCGGGCGCCGCTACCCTGAAGCCATTCCCACCTATCGCAGCCAGTTTCAGCGCGATCGTGATCGCATTATTCACTCCGCCGCCTTTCGCCGGCTCGAATACAAAACCCAGGTCTTCGTCAACCACGAAGGCGACATGTTCCGTACCCGCCTGACCCACTCGATTGAAGTCGCCCAGCTCTCCCGCACCATTGCCCGCATTCTCCGGCTCAATGAAGAACTGTGCGAAACCATCGCCCTGGCGCACGATCTGGGTCATACCCCTTTCGGCCATGCCGGTCAGGAAGCGCTCAACCAATGCATGCTGAATTACGGCGGCTTTGAACACAACCTGCAATCCTTACGCACCGTCGATGAACTGGAAGAACGTTATGCCGAGTTTCGCGGCCTCAATCTCACCTTCGAGTCACGCGAAGGCATCCTCAAACACTGCTCGCTGAAAAACGCCGAACTGCTGGCCGATGTCGGTCAGCGTTTTATCGACAAAACCCAACCCTCACTGGAAGCCCAGGGCGTTAATCTGGCCGACGAAATTGCCTATAACAATCATGACGTCGATGATGGCCTGCGCTCGGGTCTGATCCAGATTGAACAACTGCTCGAGATTCGCCTGTTTCGTGATCAATACGATGAAGTCACCGCCCGTTACCATCAGCTGAACGGTCGTCAGCTGATCTATGAAATTATCCGCCGCATGATCAACCGCCAGGTGGTGGATCTGGTAGAAACCAGCGAAGCCGCGTTAAAGCACCATTCACCCGTCGACATTGACGCCGTACGGCACCATGACGGCACACTGATTAATTTCAGTGAAGACATGCAGGCCGCCAACCTGCAACTGAAACAGTTCCTGCGTCGGGAGCTTTATCAGCATTACCGCGTGCACCGCATGTCCGCCAAGGCCGCCCGCATTATTCACTCACTGTTTAGCGCCTTCATGGACGATCCCCTGCTGCTTAAGCCCGAACATCAGCAAACCATCAAAGACGCCGAACGCGAAGACGGTGATCACGGCCGCGCACGCATCGTGGCTGACTATGTGGCCGGTATGACCGACCGTTACGCCATCAGTGAATACCGGCGTATTTTTGATCCGCAGGAGTTGACTTAAAAACAGTCCCGAGGTTCGGGAGGCGAGGGACGAGAAACGACATCCGTTCACTGGCTTCGAATACCGGAAACGTGGATTTAGAAATCATCCAGAAAGTATGATAGAGATTACAAATTATGCCGCACCCGATTTTCCTCGTCCCTCGCCACTCGAACCTCGCCCCTTAAAACCATGCGCATCTACATGCAAACAGGCTTTATGGAAAATAAGCCGCCCCGTTATTATCAACTGATCCTGGAAAAGGATCTGCTGGGCGGTTGGGCGGTGGTGCGTGAATGGGGCCAGCAGGATGCGGCGGGGCGCGTCAAACGCGAGTATTTTTCTGATCTCGAATCGGCACAATATGCGCTCATGCAAATACGTGACAAGCAGCTTGCGCGCGGGTATAAAGTAGTCTTCATACAGGGACAGGAACATCTGACATGAGCCTAGATTCCGCTTACGACAGCACGCCAGCCGCTGGGGCCGCATTCAGCAATCCTGTGCCGCACTATGTCGAACGCTATGGACTCAGCGCTGCGCCCTTCTCGGGCCGTCATGAAGATCGCTTTGTCTATCTCGATGCCGAACGCCTGCAACGGCTCAACATGCTCGAACACCTCACCCGTTACAGTGAGCTGCTGCTGATCATCAGCGGCCCCAAAGGTATCGGCAAAACCAGTCTGCTGCAACGTTTCCGGCTCAACGCTGACGAGGACACCCTTGTCAGTCAGGTCGACGCCAATCCCATGATGGATGCCGACACGCTGTTGCAGGCCATCGCCACCGGCTTCGGGCTGCACAAGCCAAACGATGATCCCGTGGCTCTGCAGGACACACTCTATCGTCATCTTGCGGCACTGCATCATCAGGGAAAAATACCCCTGCTACTCATCGACGACGCCCATGTCCTGCCCCAGGATGGATTGGAAGCGCTGTTCAATCTGGCCGATGCCGAAGCCAGTGACGGTAATCTGCTACGCATCATCCTGTTCAGCGATCCGCAGATTGAAACCATGCTGCAAAGCCCGGCCATACAGAGCCTGCGTGAACGCATCACCCACAGCATGAGTATCCCGGCACTCAACGAGGAACAGACGGTTGGCTATATCCGCCATCGCCTGCAAGTCGCTGGCCTGCAGGACGCCCTGCCATTCAGCAACAAGGATCTGCATAAAATATTCCATAACTCAGGCGGCATCCCTGCACGCATCAATGAATGCGCCCATCTGATTCTCAACGGCGACAAATTGGATCAGGCCGTCAAGGATTTTCACACACCCCGGCTTAATTTTAGCCCCAATTTGAAATTCCTGACCCTCAAACTTCCCGCTGGGCTGGCGCGATTCAAATTCTGGCAGGTCGCGGGCACCGTGACGGCGGTTATACTGGTTGGCCTTGTCCTGGCTTATCAGGATGACATCAACGCTCTTTTCAGGAGTGGCCAGCAACAACAAAAAACCGTGACCATCCCTCTGCCAGTTGCAAAAAAATCGGCACCCCCCGTTGCCAGCCCACCTGCGCCGGAACCTTCTTCTCCAAAAATGCCTGCTCAGGAAACATCCGCACAGCGCACGCTCACGACAAAACCGGAACAAAACCCGGCGCAAGCAAAAACAGATAACAAAACAGTGGCACCAGCCGTGGTCACAGAGAAAAAAACCACCCCGGTTGCCGGGATCCCTGCCCCTGTTGCCGCCAAGGAAGCCAAAAAACAAACGGTCATAGCCAAACCTGATTCTGAACCTGAGCCGCCTCAGGTGCCAGCACCCGCACT
>DRJN01000001.1 GCA_011052165.1 Gammaproteobacteria bacterium | reverse complement strand
TGATCTCATTTTAACAACAGATACCCCATCAAAACGTGACGCTTATGGCAACCCCATGATTGGAAATCTAGTGTTTCAACCAAAACCACCTGCATTCCTCCGCGTGAATTGATCATGTTAACCTGCCCCCAGTTTTGCGCACACTTGGGCAAATCTGCAATGCCTCACACGAAGAGCTAATTATTTTCCCAGACTGCGCAGACCGCGTTATTTGTCCGCCGCAAATTATTCGCCACGTTCCAGCATAATAAAACTGTGCGCATAGGCATTGCGCTCATCAGCGTCACAGTCAATGCGTTCAACCTGCCGCCACTGTGATTCATCGAATTCAGGAAACCAGGCATCACCCGTCACTTCGGTATGTACCTGGGTCAAATACATGCGCCGGGCCTGGGGGAGCATTTGCGCATAAAATGACGCGCCGCCGATGATCATGCTTTCCTTCACATCCCCGGCGGCCTGCAAGGCCTCCTCTACGGAATGCACGACTATCGCGCCCTCAACCTGATAAGCCTGATCACGCGTAACAACAATATTACGCCGCTCCGGCAACGGTCTGGCGCCGAAAGATTCAAAGGTTTTGCGGCCCATGAGAATGGGTTTGCCCAGCGTTTTCTGGCGAAACCATTTCATATCACTGGGCAGTTTCCAGGGCAGACTATTGTTGATGCCAATAACCCGATCATCGGTCATTGCGGCAATGATGGAAATAAGAGGTGAGCGTTTACTCAAACTGCCACCGGCGCTTTGATATGCGGGTGACACTCATAATTCTGTAATTCGAAGTCTTCAAAAGTAAAATCAAATATATCTTTTACATCAGGATTGATTTTCATCTGCGGCAGCACATAGGGTGTGCGCGACAACTGCTTATCAGCCTGTTGCAGGTGGTTGGAATACAGATGTGCATCACCCAGGGTATGTACAAAGTCACCGGCTTCAAGCCCACAAACCTGTGCCACCATCATGGTCAGCAGGGCATAGGAAGCAATGTTGAAGGGCACGCCAAGAAAAATATCCGCACTGCGCTGGTAAAGCTGGCAGGACAGCTTGCCTTCGGCAACGTAGAACTGGAAAAAAGCATGGCAGGGCGGCAGGGCCATGTTTTCAATTTCGGCCACGTTCCAGGCGCTGACGATAAGGCGGCGAGAGTCCGGGTTGTTTTTTATCTGTTCAATAAGCTGACTGATTTGATCGATGTGACGACCATCGGCGGTTGGCCAGCAACGCCACTGGACGCCGTAAACCGGACCCAGCTCACCCTTTTCATCCGCCCATTCATCCCAGATAGCCACACCATTATCGTGCAGATATTTTATATTGCTATCGCCTTTAAGAAACCACAGCAGTTCATGAATAATAGAGCGCAGATGCAGTTTCTTGGTCGTCACCAGGGGAAAGCCGGCGCCAAGATCAAATCGCATCTGGTAGCCGAAAACACTGATCGTGCCGGTGCCTGTGCGATCTTCTTTTATCACGCCATGTTCTTTGACATGGCGCATTAGATCCAGATATTGCTTCACTCAAATTTCCTGCAGACAGGGTTTCGGGGCAACGAGATCATGCCGCCAAAGCCGTGTTCGCCAATATTCGTCCAAATATACCTGCCAGACACACAGGCGTGGAAGCCTTTTTAACTCCGAGAGTCTGCCCGTTTCCGGTAGGCCAATACCAGCAGGATAATGCCGGTCAGAATCAGTGGCGCAGACAGGATCTGCCCCATGGTCAGCCAACCCCAGGCCAGATAACCCAGCTGAACATCCGGCAGACGCACAAACTCGACGGCAAACCGGAAAATACCGTAGCACAGCGCAAAGACACCCGACACCGCCATCAACGGACGCGGCCGGGAAGAAAACCACCAGAGAATGATAAACAGCACCAACCCTTCGAAAAATGCCTCATACAGCTGCGAGGGATGGCGGGGAATATTCCCGGCAGCGGGAAAAATCATGCCCCAGGGCAGATCCGTGGGCTTCCCCCAGAGTTCACCGTTGATAAAGTTGCCAATGCGCCCGGCTCCCAGACCCAGGGGGACCAGCGGCGCGGCGAAATCCACCACGGAGAAATAAATCTTGTGATATTTGCGCGCAAAAAACCAGGAGGCCACCATCACGCCAAGAAAACCGCCGTGAAAAGACATTCCTCCCTGCCAGATCTTGAACAACAGCAGCGGACTCTCGACAAAGGCGGAAAAATTATAAAATAGAACATAGCCGATGCGTCCGCCAAGGATCACTCCCAGCCCGGCATAAAACAGTAAATCATCCATCTGCTCAGCCGTCCAGTCCGAACCCGGCTTCGCCGCACGAACGCGTCCCAGTTTCCAGGCCGATAGAAAAGCGAGCAAATACATCAGCCCGTACCAGTGGACTTTCAGACCAAAGAGTGAAACTGCAACTGGATCAAAATTAACTACCATCGTGACTCCTTAGGCAAGCCCATGAACAGTCTGCAAATAGATAAAACAAAATCAGTATCCCGGCAACAGCCGGCAGAAAAAAGCTTTCAGATATTCGGTTTCCGGCATCGCTGGGTGTATGGGATGATCTGGCCCCTGATGTCCCTGTTCGATGATCTGCAAGGGCTGACGATTCTTCATTGCGGCCTTGCGAATCTCGCTTTCCAGTTGCCCCGCAGACAGGTGATGGGAGCAGGACGCCGACACCAGCAGTCCCCCGGGTTCCAGCAACTTCATTGCCAGACGGTTGATGCGCTGGTAAGCCTGGCTGCCTTCCCGTATATCCTTGCGCCGTTTTATGAACGCCGGCGGATCCAGAATAACAATATCAAAACGGCGATTCTCCGTCTGCAACTGTTTCAGCACCTCAAAGGCGTCCCCCGCCTGCGTCTCAATAGCATCAGCATACCGGTTTTGTTTCGCATTCTGTAGGGCAACATCCAGAAACGTGTTAGAGGCATCCACGCAAAGCAGGCTTTTCGCCCCCGCACTCAGCGCCTGAATACCCCAGGCGCCCACATAGCTGAACACATCGAGAATGCGTTTGTCCTTGGCATAGGTAGACAGGCGCTGCCGGTTAAGCCGGTGATCATAATACCAGCCGGTTTTTTGCCCCTTGGCCAAGGGGACTTCAAAACGCGCCTGATTCTCAACCACATCAATGGTATCCGGCAAAGCGCCGACGGCCGTTTCAGTGTAACTGGCCAGCCCTTCCAGTTCCCGCGCCGGGGTATCATTTTTTAATAGCACCACGCGGGCTTTCACCAGGCCGGTTAGCGCGTCCAGTATACTATCTTTCAGCAGTTCCATCCCGGCACTGGTGATCTGCACGACCAGCACATCAAAATAACGATCCACCACCAGTCCCGGCAAACCATCGCTTTCACCGTACACCCAGCGATAGCAAGACGCATCGAAATACTCCGCACGCCAGGCCAGCGCCAATGCCAGACGAGCTCTTATCAACCCGGCATCGAGTTGCGGGTGGCGACCAAAACTGTACAGACGCGCGCAGATCAGGGTATTGGGATTGACACAGGCAAAACCCAGGGTATTGCCGCGCTGATCGCAAACCTTTACCTGTTGACCCGCCTGCAAGGATTTCAGAGGTGTTGCGGCGGTGTCCACCTCGTTGCTGTAAACCCAGAGATGACCGGCACGCAACCGCCGTTCTTCATTTTTCTTCAGCCGCAATTCAGGCAGGATGGTGTCTTTCACTCTTTTTTCCGGTTTATTTTTATTCAACCCGGAATCCGCAGTTGAATGGCGATGCAGTTACAAAAGTTGATTGGTTTCATGATGTTAGACCTGCACCCAGGCGATAGCCTCTACTGTTATTCTGTGGACAAAAAGTGGATCATACCGCATTTTGAGAAAATGCTTGATGACAACGACGCCTTGATTGATCAGGGCTAGCACCGCACCATCGCTGATGCTTGCCAGCGTCTTTAACAATTTGGCATGCGGTATGGTGTCAAAGTATCCCCTTGAAGCGTCCCTGAAACAGGTGATCAATCCTATTGTGTCGCCGGTTCGATGCCTGCGTGTATACACCGTTGAGGTGCCGCATCCCTTTTGACAGCTTGCCTTCCGGTGTCTCCACCCGCAAATGATAATGGTTTGTCATCAGACAATAGGCGTGACACAGCCAATTAAACCGTTCCACCACCTCGGCCAGCGTACGCAGAAACATCAAACAGTGGCTGGAACAAAACAAATATCCTTATTTCCAACGCTCACCTCCGATACTGCTGAGTAGTGGCTGATCGGTATCGGCGGTAACAGAATTTTGAGAGGAAAAGCCGGATTTTTATTCCCTCTATATTTTTCTATTAAATCTTTTATCCTCTACATGGGGTTGCTTAACTTCTATCCAGGGATCGCAGGGCGAAAGATCAGCACTAGTCGGAACATGTATTTCAGAACAGGTTAAGGGCACGGTATTTTTCTATACCCAACTAAAACCTGATGTTTTTTTTCCGGTTTTTGACCTGCATCAAATCCCTGCAAGAAGAGCGGATGTATTGTGCCACAAAACCAATGTGGCCACTGGACCACAAAAGTTGGAGAGTATGTAATGCATGAGTTGGAAGGCGTTTCGCGGGGCGACCAGTATCGAGCACTGGGATTAAGTACGCTCGCATTCACCGTGTGTTTTGCGGTCTGGACGATTTTCTCGATTATCGGGGTCAAGATCAAACAGGACCTCGGGCTGTCCGAGACACAGTTCGGACTGTTGGTCGCAACGCCGGTTCTGACCGGCTCACTCAGCCGGATTTTTCTGGGAGTCTGGACTGACCAGATCGGCGGACGGATTATGCTGCCGCTGCAAATGCTGGTCACAGCGATCAGCGTCTGGCTGCTGGCTTCGGTCCACACCTATGAGATATTTCTGCTGGCGGCACTCGGGCTGGGACTGGCGGGCGGCTCGTTCATCATCGGGATCGCCTATGTTTCGCGATGGTTTCCGGCGAGTGAACAGGGCACGGCGCTGGGAATTTTCGGAGCCGGGAACGTAGGTGCCGCCGTGACCAACTTTGCCGCGCCGTTTCTGGTACTGGCTTTCGGCTGGGAGGAAACCGCTCGGATCTATGCGGTTGTTCTGGTTGTCATGGCAATCGTGTTCTACGTTTTTGCCAAACCTGATCCGGCTTTGGTCGAGCAAAAGAAAACCGGCAGGAAACCGGTTTCGGCCCTCTTGCAGCTTGAACCGCTGAAAAACCTTCAGGTCTGGCGTTTTGCGACTTATTACTTCTTCGTGTTTGGCGGTTTCGTGGCTTTCGCTTCGTTCCTGCCGCGTTATTACGTGGGTGCTTACGGAGTGTCACTGGCGGCGGCCGGGATCTTTTCCGGGATGTATTCACTGCCCGGATCGATCTTTCGCGCATTGGGCGGCTGGATGTCCGATGCCTGGGGCGCGCGCTTTGTCATGTACCTGACCTTCATCATCTCACTGATTGTCCTGTTTTTCATGAGCTATCCGCAGACGAGCTATGTGGTCCAGGGTATCCCCCATCCAGACGGATCAGAGAACCTGATCAAGTTCAGTTTTGGTATGCCGCTTTGGGGCTTTGTCTCCCTGTCGGTGATCCTGGGCTTTGTGATGAGCCTTGGGAAAGCGGCGGTCTACAAACACATCCCGGTCTACTATCCGCACCATGTGGGCGCGGTCGGCGGACTGGTCGGGATGATCGGCGGACTGGGTGGTTTTGTCCTGCCGATCGCCTTCGGGATCATGCTCGATACCTTCCATGTCTGGTCGGTGGTGTTCATGCTGATGTTTGTGCTGGTCGCCGTCAGCACCATCTGGATGCACCTGGCGATTGTCAGGATGGAGCGGAGGAAATTTCCACAACTGGCAGGCGAGACTTCGCTTTCCGATGTGCCGGGCGCACCGCTTGCAGAGCCCAAAAAATAGCAATCAGCAGGCAGGCGGGTCGTTTCTGATCCGCCAGAACAGCATCCTTGAAGGAGGTATATCTTGGGACAAGATCTGAAAGACTGGAATATTGAGGACGAAAGCTACTGGACCTCAACCGCCAAATCCATCGCGACAAGAAATCTATGGATTTCGATCCCCAGCCTGCTATGCGGTTTTGCCGTCTGGCTTTACTGGGGCATTATTACGGTGCAGATGATCAACCTCGGCTTTCCGTTTGAAAAATCCGAATTGTTTACCCTGGCCGCCATTGCCGGTCTGACAGGGGCGACCCTGCGTATTCCGTCCACCTTCTTTATCCGTATCGCGGGCGGGCGCAACACGATCGTTTTTACCACAGCACTTTTGATAATCCCGGCTATCGGAGCCGGTTTCGCACTGCAAGATCCTGACACGCCACTGTGGCAGTTTCAGGTTCTGGCTTTTCTCTCGGGAATTGGTGGCGGTAACTTTGCCTCATCGATGTCCAATATCAGCTTTTTCTTTCCTAAAAAAGTGCAGGGCTATGCGCTGGGAATGAATGCGGGGCTGGGTAACTTTGGCGTGACCACCATGCAGATCGTGGTCCCGCTGGTCATGACATTTGGTATGTTTGGCGACAAAGGCCGTGAGCTGATCAACACCTCAGGCACGCTGATTGGAAAAATTCCCGCAGGCACCACCACCTATATCCAGAACGCGGGCTTCGTGTGGGTGCTGGCGCTGGTACCGCTGGCCCTTCTGGGCTGGTGGGGCATGAACAACATCCGCGATGAGCATGTCTCACCGAAGATTCCCGGTCCGCTTGGTGCCTTTTCCACCATCACCGGCATGTTACTGGTTGGCTTTCTGACGGCGGCCCTTGGTCTGTGGTTGATGCTGCCGGCACAGGTAGGCGGCTCGGGCTTGATGATCTCCAAATGGTTCGTCTTGCCGATCATTATTGCCCTGACCGTATTCCTGCTGAAACTGATTCCCGGACAGGTGGGGCAGAACCTGACACGCCAGTACAGGATATTTGACAACAAACATACCTGGGCCATGACCGTCATCTACACCATGACTTTTGGGAGCTTCATCGGCTATTCGGCGGCTTTCGCGCTGACTATCAAGGTGGTGTTCGGTTTCCAGCACCTGATGGTGAACGGGGTGATGACCCACAACACAATCAACCCGAACGGCCCAAGCGCCTTGATGTTTGCCTGGATGGGGCCATTTATCGGGGCATTGATTCGACCTGTGGGGGGCATGATCGCGGACAAGATCGGTGGCGCGAAAGTCACCCAGATTATTTCTGTTATTATGGTGGCCTCGGCGGTCGCTTTGGCCTATCTTCTGCAAAAAGCCTATGTGTCGGCTACGCCTGAAACCCTGTTTCTGCCGTTCATGATTCTGTTCCTGATCCTGTTCACCGCAACGGGGATCGGCAACGGATCGACCTTTCGCACGATCGCGGTGGTGTTTGACAAGGAACAGGCGGGGCCGGTTCTGGGCTGGACCTCGGCTGTGGCGGCCTATGGCGCCTTCATCATCCCGAAAGTGTTCGGCGAACAGTTGAAGGCGGGGACACCGGAATATGCACTTTATGGATTTGCGATCTTCTATGCGGTGTGCATTGCCATTAACTGGTGGTTTTACATGCGCCCAAATGCCTATGTGAAGAACCCCTGATCCTGAAATACTGTGCCGGTGTCTACGGACGGATGCCGGCACATACCCCCCAACGGAGAAATGAAATGAGCCATCTTCTGGATCGACTGAATTTTCTGAAAAGCAATCGCGTCGGGACATTCGCCGAGGGTCACGGGCAAGTGACCAATGAAAATCGTGACTGGGAAGACACCTATCGCAAGCGCTGGCGCCACGACAAAATCGTGCGCTCAACCCACGGGGTAAATTGTACCGGATCCTGTTCATGGAAAATTTACGTCAAGTCCGGCATCGTGACCTGGGAAACCCAGCAAACCGATTACCCGCGCACCCGCCCCGATATGCCGAACCATGAACCCCGCGGTTGTCAGCGGGGAGCGTCCTACAGCTGGTATCTTTATTCCGCCAACCGGGTAAAAACCCCACTGATCCGTGCGCGTCTGCTGAAAAGCTATCGCCGGATGCGGGAAACCCTGTCTCCGATCGAGGCGTGGACCCGCTTACAGAACGACCCGAGCCTGCGTGCGGATTACACCCGCATTCGCGGTAAAGGCGGATTCGTGCGTGCCAACTGGGACGAGGCGACCGAGATCATTGCCGCCGCTAATGCCTATACCGCCAAAACTTACGGACCTGACCGCGTCGTGGGCTTTTCTCCGATCCCGGCGATGTCGATGGTCAGCTACGCCTCCGGCGCTCGGTATCTGAGCCTGCTGGGGGGCACCTGTTTAAGCTTTTACGACTGGTATTGCGACCTGCCGCCGGCCTCGCCTATGACCTGGGGCGAACAGACCGATGTGCCGGAAAGTGCTGACTGGTTCAATGCGGGGTTCCTGCTTCTTTGGGGTTCGAATGTCCCGCAAACCCGCACGCCGGATGCGCATTTTTACACCGAGGCCCGTTATCGCGGCACCCAGTCCGCCGTCATTTCACCGGATTATTCCGAAGCCAGCAAATTTGCCGACATCTGGCTGGCCCCGAAACAGGGAACGGATGCAGCCCTGGCGCTGGCGATGGGCCACGTCATCCTACGCGAATTCCATCTGGACCGGCAGGTCACCTATTTTGAGGATTATACGCGCCGGTATTCAGACATGCCGATGCTGGTGCGCCTTGATGAACAGAACGGCAAACTTGTTCCCGGTCGGCTGCTGCGGGCCGACGATTTCGATGACAAGCTGGGCCAGACCAACAACCCTGAATGGAAAACCATTGCACTTGATCATAAAACCGGTGATCCGCTCGCCCCCAACGGGTCGATCGGCTTTCGCTGGGGCGAGAAAGGGCGTTGGAACCTCGAAGAAAAATCCGGCAAAAAGAACTGTGAATTGCGGCTGTCGCTGATCCTGGAGGAAAACCATGACGAGGTGGTGGGGGTTGATTTCCCCTATTTCGGCGGCGCGGCAAGCGAGAACTTCACCAAAAGCGATCACCCTGACGTGCTGACGCGCCACATTCCTGTGCGCAAAATGACACTGGCTGACGGCGACGTTTATGTGGCCACGGTTTTCGATCTGTTCTGTGCGAATTACGGCCTCGACCGTGATCTGGGTGGAGACTGGGTAAGCAAAGACTATGACGACGATGTACCGTTCACCCCGGCCTGGGCAGAAAATATTACCGGCGTTCCTCGCGACAGGATCATCGCGGTGGCGCGTCAATTTGCCAGCAACGCCGAAAAGACCCACGGCAAATCGATGGTCATTCTGGGGGCCGGTCTGAACCATTGGTATCACATGGACATGGCGTATCGCGGCATCATCAATATGCTGGTGATGTGCGGCTGTGTCGGGCAAAGCGGCGGCGGTTGGAGCCACTATGTCGGGCAGGAAAAACTACGCCCGCAAACCGGCTGGACTCCCCTCGCGTTCGCGCTTGACTGGACGCGCCCACCCCGGCACATGAACGGAACCTCGTTCTTTTATGCCCACACTGACCAATGGCGCTATGAGACGCTGGTAGCCGATGACATCGTGTCCCCGACCGCACCGGCGGGGGACTGGAAAGAGGCGAGTCTGATTGATTTTAATATCCGTGCAGAACGAATGGGATGGTTGCCGTCCTCGCCCGCGTTCAAGACCAACCCGCTGGACATTGCTAGGGCGGCGAAAGAGGCCGGACAGGAAATCCCCGCCTATGTTGCCTCGCAACTGACATCCGGCAAGCTGGAAATGTCCTGCGAGGACCCGGACGCGCCGGAAAACTGGCCGCGCAACATGTTTGTGTGGCGCTCAAACCTGCTGGGATCCAGTGGCAAGGGGCATGAATATTTTCTCAAGCATCTACTGGGTACGGATCACGGTGTTCTGGGCAAGGATCTGGGCGAGGAAGGCCGGCAAAAACCGATTGAGGCCAGGTGGCACGACGAAGCCCCGCGCGGCAAGCTCGACCTGCTGGTCACGATAGATTTTCGCATGTCCACCACGGCGGTCTATTCCGACATCGTTCTGCCCACCGCAAGCTGGTACGAAAAAAATGATCTGAACACCAGCGACATGCATCCGTTCATCCACCCGCTTCAAGCGGCGGTTGACCCTGCCTACGACAGTAAATCTGACTGGGAAATTTTCAAATTCATCGCGAAGAAATTTTCCGAGATCGTCCCCGGTTATCTGGGGGAAGAGACCGATATCGTGTCGCTTCCCACGCTGCATGACACCCCGACCGAACTTGCGCAGGATCAGGTGAAGGACTGGAAGAAAGGTGAATGTGATCTGATTCCAGGCAAAACAGCACCGGCATTTGTGCCGGTTCAGCGGGATTTTCCAAACCTTTATAAATGTTACACGGCACTGGGTCCGCTAATGGAAAAGGTCGGCAACGGTGGCAAGGGGATCGCCTGGGACACCCAGGTTGAGGTGCAGCACCTGAAAGATCTGAACGGCATCGTCACCGATGAGGGCGTCAGCGAAGGCCTGGCCAAAATCGATACCGACATCGACGCCACCGAAGTCATCCTGATGCTGGCGCCGGAAACCAATGGCGAAGTGGCCGTCAAGGCCTGGGAGGCGCTTTCGCAGAACACTGGTCGCGACCATACCCATCTGGCAAAGCCAAGAGAGGATGAAAAAATCCGCTTTCGCGATGTGGCGGCGCAACCGCGCAAGATCATCTCATCGCCCACCTGGTCGGGGATCGAAAGCGAACATGTCAGCTATAACGCGGGCTATACCAATGTGCATGAACTGATCCCGTGGCGCACGCTTTCGGGCCGCCAGCAGCTTTATCAGGATCATCTGTGGATGCGCGCCTTTGGTGAAGTTTTCTGCACCTGGCGCCCGCCTATTGACACCCGGACGATCACCCGGGAGGTGAATGCCTCGGCCCGCTCAGGCGAGCCGTTCCTGGTGTTGAACTTTATTACGCCGCACCAGAAATGGGGCATCCACTCGACCTATTCTGACAACTTGCTGATGTTGACGCTGAACCGGGGCGGACCGGTGGTCTGGTTGTCCGAGGTGGACGCCAAAAAGGCCGGGATCAAGGACAATGACTGGGTCGAGGCCTATAACACGAACGGTGCATTAACCGCGCGGGCAGTGGTCTCGCAGCGGATAAAAGAGGGCACTTTGTTTATGTATCACGCACAGGAAAAGATCGTGAATGTACCCGGATCCGAGCAGACCGGAAAACGCGGAGGCATTCACAATTCCGTGACTCGTACAACCCTGAAACCCACCCATATGATTGGCGGCTATGCCCAGCAATCCTATGGCTTTAATTACTACGGAACGGTCGGATCGAACCGGGATGAATTTATCATCCTGCGCAAAATGACCAAGGTGGACTGGCTTGATCGGCCTGCAAAAGTGGAGGCAGAAGCATGAAAGTTCGCGCACAAATAGGCATGGTGTTAAACCTTGATAAATGTATCGGCTGCCATACCTGCTCGGTCACCTGCAAGAACGTCTGGACCAGCCGCGACGGTGTCGAATACGCCTGGTTCAACAATGTCGAAACCAAACCCGGCATCGGCTATCCCAGAGATTGGGAAAACCAGAAACGCTGGAACGGCGGCTGGGAACGAACCAGATCGGGCAAATTGCAGCCTAAACAGGGGGCGAAATGGCGGATTCTGGCGAATATCTTTGCCAACCCGAACCTGCCGGAAATAGATGACTTCTATGAACCCTTCGATTTCGACTATGACCATCTGAAATCGGCTCCGGAAATGGAGGCCTTCCCAACCGCACGTCCGCGATCCAAAATCTCGGGACAACGAATGGAGAAAATCGAAGGGGGACCCAACTGGGAGGAAATTCTGGGCGGCGAGTTCGATAAACGCAGCAAAGACTATAATTTTGAGGGCATCCAGAAGGACATCTACGGGGAATATGAAAACACCTTTATGATGTATCTGCCACGGCTCTGCGAACACTGCCTGAATCCGGCCTGCGTCGCGTCCTGTCCGTCTGGTGCTATCTACAAACGCGAAGAAGACGGTATCGTTCTGATCGATCAGGAAAAATGCCGGGGCTGGCGCATGTGTGTCTCCGGCTGCCCGTACAAAAAGATTTATTACAACTGGGAAAGCGGCAAGTCCGAGAAATGCACCTTTTGTTATCCCCGAATCGAAAGCGGTCTGCCGACCGTCTGTTCCGAGACCTGTGTCGGGCGCATCCGGTATCTGGGTGTGATGCTTTATGATGCCGACAAAATCAAAGACGTTGCCTCAGTCGAAAACGAGCAGGCGCTTTATGACGCCCAGCTTGGTGCCTTCCTTGACCCCAATGATCCCGAGGTGCAGGCGGCGGCTCGTGCCGAAGGCATTGCGGAAGACTGGATGACTGCGGCAAAAAACTCGCCCGTCTGGAAAATGGCAATGGACTGGAAAATCGCCTTTCCGCTGCATCCCGAGTACCGGACCTTGCCAATGGTCTGGTATATCCCGCCGCTCTCCCCCATCCAGAACGCGGTCGAGGCAGGAAAAATCTGGGCCGACCAGGGCATTCCAGACGTGAAATCTCTAAGAATTCCGGTACGGTATCTGGCCAACATGCTGACAGCGGGGGATGAGACTCCTATCGTGGCTGCACTTGAACGGATGCTGGCGATGCGCCGTTATATGCGCTCGAAATCGATCGACGGCGTCATAGATATCGAGATCGCCAAACAGGTCGGGCTGGAGCCACGACAGATCGAGGAAATGTACCACATCATGGCGATTGCAAATTATGAGGACCGTTTTGTCGTACCCACCACCCACCGTGAACAGGTTCAGGACGCCTATGACCTGCGCGGTGAATGCGGTTTTACTGACACAAATGGCTGTTCAACCGGCTCAGGCGGCGGCAAACTGTTCGGCTCGCGTACATTCATCATTCCGAAGGAGTCCATACGATGAGCAAAACGTTCAAAGCCCTCTCGGCGCTCTTGTGCTATCCCAGCAACGAATTGAAAGAGGCCACTGACGAGATTACCGGGCTGTTGGCACAGGAGGCGATCCTGTCGCCTGGCGCGCTCAAAGCCCTGAAACCGCTATTGGCGGATCTCGCGGAAATGGATCTTTATGACCTTCAGGAACGTTATGTCCTGCTGTTTGACCGTTCGCGCACCCTGTCGCTCAACCTGTTTGAGCATGTTCATGGCGAAAGCCGCGAGCGGGGGCCGGCGATGGTCGATCTGCTGGAAACCTATCGCGCTGGCGGTTTTGATATAGTCGGGACGGAATTACCGGATCATTTGCCCATCCTGCTGGAATATCTGTCAACACGTTCTATGGACGAGTCGCAGGACATGTTGGCCAACGCGGGGCACATCCTTGCCGCCCTGGCCGAGCGTCTGCACCGGCGAGACAGTGACTATGCGGCGGTTCTTGCCGGGCTGGCTGAGTTTGCGGGGGTGAAAAGCTCGGCCGACCTGGTCCAGGAACTCCTGAGCGTCAAGGATGATGACCCTGAAGATCTGGATGCACTCGATACCCTATGGGAAGAGGCCGAAGTCACTTTTGGCCCCGATCCCCGTGCGGGATGCCCCGTTAACCGCGATCCTCTGGCGTGTATGGATGATAACAGCACCTTGCCCGGAGTCCCGCCCAAACCACAGTCTGCCCCGGCATCTGTGATAAATGAATAGGAGGCGACGAGTATGAACCAGTTTCTTTTCGGAACACTTCCCTACATTGCCCTGACGGTGCTGCTGATTGGCTCAATCGCGCGCTATGAGCGTGATCCTTACACATGGAAATCCAAATCCAGTCAGTTATTACGCCGTAAACAGCTGGCCCTCGGATCCGTGCTGTTTCACGTCGGCGTTTTGGTGATTTTCTTTGGCCACCTGTTTGGCCTGCTAATCCCGATCCAGGTTTACGAGGCCCTCGGGATCGCTCCCCAGGCCAAGCAGCTTCTGGCGGCCCTGGCCGGCGGCGCCGCCGGGCTGGTGGCCATTACTGGCGCACTGATTCTGGCGCACCGGCGGCTGCTCGATCCGCGAGTGCGGGCTACCTCAAGCTTTGCGGATACCGGCATTCTGTTGCTGTTGATCGTCCAACTGGCGCTGGGTCTGATCTCGGTGCCGATCTCGTTGGCCGACCTTTCTGACGGTGGCGTGGTTCATTTTATGAACTGGGCCTTTGGGATCTTTACCTTTAACGCCCATGCAGCCAGCAATCTGGCAGAGGTGAATATCATCTTTAAAATACACATTGTACTGGGCCTGACGATCTTTATCCTGTTCCCGTTCACCCGCCTGGTGCATATGCTCTCAGCCCCGATCCGGTATGTCTGGCGACCCGGTTATCAGATCGTGCGCACCCGTCGGGAAAAAGCCTGATCGGCAAAGAAACCGCCATGGAGCCGGTACTCTCCGACGTGATCGTGAACAGCGAAACCATTCCCTCGGCACAAATTGCGGCCGAGGTTCAAAACCACACCGCCCCGCCCGGAAACCCCGCCCTTGCGTGGCAGGCCGCCGCAAGGGCGCTGGTCGTCCGGACCCTGTTGTTACAAGCCGCGAAACGGCTCGGGCTACAGTCGGCGTCGCGCAACGTTGACAGGAGCCGTGAGGAAACCCGCGATGACGCACTGATTCACGCCTATCTCGACACTGCACTGACCCCCGATCCTGTGAACGATGAAGATTGCACGCACGCTTATGCCGCTCATCCACAGCAATACCGCGCCCCGGATCTATTTGAGGCATCGCATATCCTGCTGGCAGTGAACCCGAACGACAACGCCGCACGGCAGCACGCAAGGCAGGCCGGGGAAAAGTTGCTGAAAATCATTTTAGCCGATCCGGACAGTTTTGCGCATCACGCCAAAAAGTCCTCCGACTGCCCTTCGGCCGCAGAGGGCGGTCGCCTGGGTCAGATCGGCAAGGGCGACACGGCTGAGGAATTTGAAGCCGTGCTGGCCACCCTTGCGGCCGGTGAAATCCATCCGGCCCTCGTCGAAACCCGTTATGGCGTCCATATCATCCGACTCGACAAAAAAGCCGAAGGTCAGATTTTGCCCTTCAAGGCCGTGCACAAGCAGATTCAGCAGGCCCTGGAGAAAACCGCATGGGCGAAAGCCGCGCGTGATCTGGTTGCCGGGTTGATCCGCACGGCTGAGATTGCAGGCATTGACATGCCCAGCGATGCCTCTCTCTCTCAATAAAGTAATCCGAAAAATTCATATATAGCCTCTTTTTCACAGAAAACTATTGGGTTAGCTCTTATTTGGATCGCTTATCTCGCTATTCTATTTTTCTGATCAGCATGTCGAAAGGTACCTTCATATCCCGCAGGCCTCTTAGTGGTCTATGTTAAAAATAAGGTAATGTGGCGACAAGAAATCTCATCTATACTGAATAGCCACACACACAAAACCGCCATAATAATGAATTGGGCCGATAGTCATTCACGAATACACTTTCACCTCTTACTCAGCATCTTATTAATCGTTGCATAAGTATTTGCATCATAGCCCCCTCTCCCTCTGGGAGAGGGTTGGGGTGAGGGGATAAAATACATGCGAATACTTAT